>CADCPG010000269.1 GCA_902803255.1 uncultured Ruminococcus sp.
CTTCGCCGGATACGCGGTCGAGAAGAACGGCAGCGTCAGCGAGCTGCTCCTCGACGCCTCCCGCAATGCGGAAGTTGCCGAGTTCGTCCGCGACCTCTTCGACGCGTGCGGCAAAGGCTCGCTGTCGGTAAGACTTCCGCTCTGGCTCGACGGCTATATCGAAAAGCTGATCGGCATCTGCGAACACTACTCGCTCGGACCCTCGAAATCGTTCTCGGTGCTGGATTACGAAAAGGTCTGCGGGGCGTTCTTCGAACTTGAATCGACGTACAGACAGATCGCAGACGGAAGGTTGACCCTCGCTATCGACGGCAGGGGCGGAAAAGAAAAGATCACACTCGAGTCATCCGGCGGTGTCCCGCGCGTCTTCGCGGCCGGCGAGACAGACGCCGATCTCGAGCTGTCTCATCTCGAGGCGATGAACCTGCTTTTTGCGCCGTATTCGACCGCAAGGGCGAAGCTGCCCGCGAATGTCGCGTCGTGGCTCCCGCTGCCCCTCTGCCTCTTCTATTCAGACGCGGTTTGAACTCTTTCGCGATAAACGGCGGAGATACTCCCGGAATCACCCCGGACGAACTTGGAGGCTGGTATTCGGGAGACAATGCCCGGCTGTTCCGGCTGATGAGCATATTCCTGAACCTCGCGCCCGACTACATAGAGGCTGACATGATCGACGGCATAGCCGGCGACCCCGCGTCAAGGAGCGAAAAAGACACCGTGTTCGCCTACGCGTCGGTCGCGGCCGCCGCGTGCGGCCTCGACGTCTGGGGGAACAGGGAGGACCGGCGCTTCTTCGGCGAGCGCTTCCTGCCGATGTTCGCCCTCATGGACACCGGGCCCTTCAAGTCCGACCCCTACTACCGCAATATCGCTTTCCCCGACGGGGAGGAAGGCGACTGGAGGTTCGAGACGAGGACCTGCCGGCCGTACGAGGCCTTCGTCAGGGGAGATCCCGAAGTCTCGCGGGGCAGGGACGGGAAGATCCTCGTCACGCCCCGGATCGGCTTTTTCACCGGGGAGTACAGATATCCGGCCGTGACCGAGAAGGGCAGGGAGTGGATGACGCTCATGCCGAACGAGACGCTGACCAGCGCGTATGCCGTAGAGAGGTCGCGCGGACGTGTGCTGACCTTCGGCCTGGGCCTCGGGTATTTCACCTATATGGCCGCCCGCAAGCCCGAAGTGGAGTCGGTGACCGTCGTCGAGCGCGATCCGTCGGTGATCGACCTCTTCCGCCGGCATATCCTGCCGCAGTTCCCGGACGCCGGCAAGGTGTCACTCGTCACAGGCGACGCCTTCGAATACGCGGAGAATGTCATGCCCGCGGGAGGGTTCGATACCGTCTTCTGCGACATCTGGCACGACCCGTCGGACGGTGTGCCGCTCTACCTCAGGATGAAGGAGATCGCCTCGCGGACTCCCGGACCCGAATACATATACTGGATCGAGGACACGCTCAGACTTTATATCTGAGGAGTCCCGTCATCAGTTTTTGGAAGGATATTATCAGCATGATGCTTCAAATCAGAAACCTGCGCTATACCGTATCCGACATGCCTGACGGCAAACGGGGTGCCGCGGACAGGGATAAGGACATTCTCGACGGAATCGATCTCGACATCGACGCCGGCACGCTCACCGTCGTCACCGGACCCAACGGCGGAGGCAAGTCCACACTCGCGAAGGCCGTCATGGGCCTCGTCAGACCCGATTCGGGGAGCATC
Organism: uncultured Ruminococcus sp.; assembly: GCA_902803255.1. GTDB lineage: Bacteria > Bacillota > Clostridia > Oscillospirales > CAG-272 > CAG-390. The sequence goes on from CADCPG010000269.1 coordinate 1,725, forward strand.
CTCTTCGAGGGGAGGGACATAATGCCTCTCGGCGTGACCGAACGCGCCCGCCTCGGCATCTCATACGGTTTCCAGCAGCCACCCCGGTTCAAGGGGATCAAAGTCCGCGACCTCATCGAGATCGCCTCGGGGCGCGACGACCTCTCGACCGCCGACTGCTGCAGGTATCTCAACAAGGTCGGTCTCTGCGCCGGCGACTATATCGACCGCGAGGTCGACACCGCACTGTCCGGAGGCGAGGTGAAGCGCATAGAGATCGCGACTGTCCTCGCGAGAGGCGCGAAGCTCATGATCTTCGACGAGCCCGAGGCGGGCATCGATCTGTGGTCGTTCGCGCGGCTGACCGAGACATTCTCGGAACTGCACCGCAAATCCGACGCCGCGATCGTCATCATCTCCCATCAGGAGCGTATCATGAACATCGCCGACAGCATAGCCGTCCTCGCCGGCGGCCGCATCGAAAAATACGGCAGGCGCGACGAGATCTTCCCATCGATCCTGTCCGGCTCCGGCAGCTATTGCGATTATCTGAAGGAGGACTGCGGAAAATGAGTCTGACGAGAACCGACCTGAAGCTGCTGCGCGAGATCGCGGAACTTGAAAAGACGCCCGAGGGCGCCTACAACATCAGGAAAAACGGCGAGGCCGCGGGCAGAGCGTCGACCGGGAACATCACGATATCGCCGAAGTCGGACAGGCCCGGCATCGACATCACCGTTAAGGACGGCACAAAGAACGAATCGGTCCACATACCCGTTATCCTCACCCGCACCGGCTACACCGAATCGGTATACAACGATTTTTATATCGGCGACGGCTGTGACGTCCTGATCGTCGCCGGCTGCGGGATTCACAACGGAGGCTGCGGCACGACGCAGCACGACGGAATACACACCTTCCACATCGGAAAGAATTCGAGGGTGAGATACGTCGAGAAGCACTACGGCGAGGGAAAGGGCACCGGTGAGAAGATCATGAACCCGAAGACCGTCGCGTACGTCGGCGAGGGCTCGTTTCTTCAGATGGACACCTCGCAGATAGGAGGAGTCGACTCGACAGACCGCATGACGGAGATACACGTCGGGAAGGACGCCGAGACCGTCGTGAACGAAAAACTCATGACGCACGGCAGTCAGACCGCCGATTCGGGCATGGAGATAGACCTCGAGGGTGAGGGCTCGAGCGGCAGGGTGATCTCAAGATCGGTCGCGAAGGACTCATCGGTCCAGAAATTCTTCCCGAAGATGGTGGGAAAGGCCGCCTGTTTCGGCCACGTGCAGTGCGATTCGATCATCATGAACGACGCAAAGATCAGTTCGATCCCGGCGATATCGGCCGAGAGCATCGACGCCGTGCTGATACACGAGGCAGCGATAGGCAAGATCGCCGGCGATCAGCTGCTCAAGCTCATGACGCTCGGCCTCGACGAAACGCAGGCGGAGGAGCGAATTCTCGAGGGATTCCTCAGCTGACCGCCGCGAAGCGGGAAGAAACTACGTCAGGTGCCGGCATGTCCTTCGGCAGGGATGCGATAAGCAACGGAAAGAACCTCCGGCATGTGCCTGCAATGCCGACGGCGTGATGCGGCAGGCAGCGGAAAGATACTTCTGCCGGGGCCTGCAATGCCGCCGGTCGGGATGTGACAAGTAAAAAGCGGGATAGCCAGAAACTCTCCCGCTTTTTTGTGCGTTTCCGGCCCGCCGGAGCGCGTTTCCGGGACAGAACCCGGAAACAGCCCCCCGCCGGCGGGCGGCATGTCACTCCGGTCCGGCCGGCCTTATTTTTCCGGCAGTTCGATGTCCACCGCTTCGCCGAGCTGGAGAGGGAAGACGCATACTCTGTCCGGCCTGCGGCCGAAGATGCGCCGGACGGCCTCCGCGTAGTAGAGCAGCTGTCTGCCGTGGCGTTCGCTCATGAGGGCGGCCGCCGCTTTCGCGTCGTGTGCCGCGCGGCCGGGCAGACGGTCGGTCTTGTAGTCGCAGAGCGTGAGAGTGCCGTCGCCGCTCTCGAGCAGGATGTCGACGACCCCCTGTACGAGTATCTTTTCATCCTCCTCCGCGAGCCTGCGCTTCCGCTCCGGGTCTGTAGTGAATTCAGCGGCGGGAAGCAGGACGTTGAACCTGAACTCCCGGTATAGCTTCACTGCCGCCTTCATTCGGGCAAAGAACCGGCTGCGGAAGAATCTCTGAAGTTCGTCGCGGCGTATGAGGGAGGCCGTTCCGGCGTCGATGAATCCGAGGGAGGCGAGCCGCTCCGCCTCGGCGTCGGTCGATGCCGCGCTGCCGTCGACTCTTTCGGGATCGAAGAACTGGAGGAAGAGGTGCGTGGCGGTGCCGCGTTCGGCGGCGTCCGGCGCACCGCCTCCCGCGAAGCGCGGGACGCGCGGCTCGAGCTCCTCCGCCTGGAGTGACGCGAGCAGTTCCGAGTCCTCGCTCTCCGACGATTCGGTCAGGGCGTCGGGGAAGAGGCGCGACACCGAAAGCTTCGCCGGAATGCCGGCGAGGTCGGCGTAAGGATATCTGTAGGCGAATTTTTCTATCAGTCTGCGCGTGATCCCGGCTGTGGCGGCCGTCTCCGGGGGCACGCCGCCGGGCTCGCCGGTCATGCCGGTGTCTTCCGTACGGCCCCCGCTTCCGGCGGGAAGGCCGGGAAGAGTGCCCCGCGCGTTCCGGCTTTCCGGCCCGCCGTCTCCGGTCGCGGCTTCAGCGCCCGGAGGCGTGTCGCCCCCGACCGCGGCGACGAACGAATCGCCTGCTTCGGCGCCGCCTGTCGCGGCGATTATCCATTCGGCAAAGCATTTCGCGCCGAGCACCTTGCCCCTGCCTCCGGCCCTGCCGGTCAGGCTTCCGGAGGATATGAGGGATTCGGTGTATCCCGTGC
>CADCPG010000270.1 GCA_902803255.1 uncultured Ruminococcus sp.
CATACACGACGGCAGTTACGCGAGAGCGCACGGTCTGCCCGGGATCAGCTCCGAGAGCGAATGGCGGCAGATAGAACGCGACCTGAAGCTCGCAGCCGAGACCGGATGCAGATATCACGTCTGTCACATCTCCTGCAGAGAAAGTGTGAGGCTTATAAGAGAGGCCAAGCGCCGCGGAGTCGACGTCACCTGCGAGACCGCGCCGCATTATCTGCTGCTCGACTGCACTATGCTCCGCGACGAAGGCAGATTCAGGATGAATCCGCCGCTGAGGGAACCTTCCGACCGCGAGGCGCTGATAGACGGGGTCATCGACGGCACCGTCGACATGATCGCCACCGACCACGCGCCGCACTCGGCCGCCGAAAAGGCCGGGGGGCTGGCGGGAAGCCTGTTCGGGATCGTCGGACTTGAGACCGCCTTCCCCGCTCTCTATACCGTGCTCGTGAAAAAAGGTATAATATCCCTCGAAAAACTCATAACGCTGCTCACGACGGCCCCGCGCCGGAGGTTCGGGATACCGGCGGGCGGCTTCTCGGTGTGGGACCTCGGGATATCCCGCGAAGCGGACCCCGAAAAGTTCCTTTCGATGGGCAGATCGACGCCATTCGCCGGCGAAGTCCTCTTCGGTGAGTGCCTCATGACGTCCTTTGGCGGAAAGACTGTCTACCGCCGCCCCGGCGCCGGCGCCGGCGCGGAGACCGCGCTCGCGGAAGCGGAGAGCGCAGCGGCCGGGCGGCTCCCCGGACAGGCGCAAAAGCAATAAGAAGATCCATATATGACATCAACAGAAGGCGGAAGCAAAAAATGGCAAAAAGAACCGACATAAAAAAAGTGCTCATAATAGGCTCCGGACCTATAGTCATCGGCCAGGCGGCCGAATTCGACTACGCCGGGACGCAGGCCTGCCTCGCCCTCAAGGAAGAGGGCTACGAGGTCATACTCTGCAACTCGAACCCCGCCACGATAATGACGGACACCCAGATCGCGGACAAGGTGTACATGGAGCCGCTGACGCTCGAATACATCGCCAAGATACTCAGATACGAGCGCCCCGACGCCATAGTGCCCGGCATAGGCGGGCAGACCGGCCTCAACCTCGCGATGCAGCTCGACAGGAAAGGCATCCTCAAGGAGTGCGAAGTCGAACTTCTCGGCACTCCGGCGTCGAGCATCGAGCGGGCGGAAGACAGGGAGCTCTTCAAGGAGATGTGCCAGAGCATAGGCGAGCCCGTCATTCCGTCGGAGATCACGTATGACCTCGAGCAGGCCAAAAAGGCCGCGCTCGACATCGGATATCCCGTCGTGCTGCGCCCCGCATTCACGCTGGGCGGCACCGGAGGCGGCTTCGTCAACAACGAGGAGGAGCTGATCGACATCGGAACGAACGCCTTCAGGATGTCGCCGGTGCATCAGGTGCTCGTCGAGAAGAGCGTCCGCGGGTACAAGGAGATCGAGTTCGAGGTGATGCGCGACAGCACCGACAAGGCCATCACGATCTGCGGGATGGAGAACGTCGATCCCGTCGGTGTGCACACCGGCGACTCGGTGGTCGTCGCTCCGATACTCTCGCTGAGCGATCACGACCTTAAGATGCTGAACGACAGCGCGATAAAGATCATCCGCGAGCTGGGTATCGAGGGCGGCTGCAACGTTCAGTTCGCGCTCAATCCCGACAGCAGCGAGTATTTTCTAATAGAAGTCAACCCGCGCGTCTCGCGTTCGTCGGCGCTCGCGTCCAAGGCCAGCGGCTATCCGATCGCCAGGGTCACCGCCAAGATAGCGCTCGGCATGACGCTCGACGAGATCCCGGTCGCCGGCGGTCTCGCCTCGACCGAGCCCTCCCTCGACTATATCGTCGCCAAGTTTCCGCGCTTTCCGTTCGACAAGTTCGCGTCGGCACCCAACGTGCTCGGCACGCAGATGAAAGCGACGGGCGAGGTGATGGGGATCGGTTCGACGCTCGAGGAGTGCATGCTGAAATCGGTGCGCTCGCTTGAGATCGGCGTCTGCCACTTCGCCATGCAGAAGTTCGACGGCTGGTCCGTCGAGCGGCTCGAGGAGTACATCCGCGCCTTCCACGACGACACCATCTACGCGATCTTCGAGTATTTCTGGCTCGGCGGGACGGTGCAGGCGGTCCACGAGATGACGGGGATCACGACGCTCTTCCTTGACAGCTTCATGCGGATCATCGAGATGGAGAAGAAGCTCGCGGTCTCAAAGGGCAACGCCGAAGTGCTCACCGAAGCCAAAAAGATGGGCTTCTGCGACAAATACATCGCCAAACTCTGGCACACCGGTGAGCTCGACATATACAATTTCCGCAAGGAGAGAGGGATCACGCCCGTCTTCCGGATGGTCGACACCCTTCACACCGGTGTGTACATCCCCTACCTGTACTCGTCATACAGCGGAAAGAACGACAGCCGTCTGACCGGGAAAAAGAAGATCCTGGTGCTCGGCGCGGGGCCGATCAGGATCGGGCAGGGCGTCGAGTTCGACTACTCGACCGTACACGCCGTCCAGACGATCAGGCGGAACGGTTACGAGGCTATCATTATCAACAACAACCCCGAGACGGTATCGACCGACTACACGACGGCCGACAAGCTGTATTTCGAGCCGCTGACGCCCGAGGACGTCATGGCTGTCGTCGATTTCGAGAAGCCCGACGGGGTCATCGCGACGCTCGGCGGCCAGACCGCCATCAATCTCGCCGAACCGCTCGCCAAGAGGGGCGTGAAGATCATCGGTACCGACTGCGAGGCGATCGACCGCGCGGAGAACCGCGATCTCTTCGAGCGCCTGCTCGAAAAGCTGGATATCCCGCAGCCCAGGGGCAGGGCGGTCACAAAGATCGAGGACGGTGTCGAAGAGGCTGCCGCCATCGGATACCCCGTGCTCGTGCGGCCGTCGTTCGTGCTGGGCGGCAGGGCGATGCAGATCGTCGGCAACGAAAAGGAGCTGAGGCACTACCTCAAGACGGCCGTCGAGATCGACGAGGACAAGCCCGTGCTCGTAGACAAGTACATACTGGGCAAGGAAGTGGAAGTCGACGCCATCTGCGACGGAGTGGACGTCTTCGTCCCCGGCATCATGGAGCTCGTCGAGCGCACCGGTGTGCATTCGGGCGACTCGATCTCGGTATATCCTCCCTTCTCGATCTCCGACAAGGTCAAGGGGACGATCCTGACATACGCAAAAAAGCTTGGCCTCGGCATAGGGATCGTCGGGATATACAACATACAGTTCATCGTCGACCGGAACGACGACGTCTACATTATAGAGGTCAATCCGAGGTCTTCGAGGACGGTGCCCTTCCTGTCGAAGGCCACCGGCTTCAGCCTCGCGGACATCGCGACCGAGGTCATACTCGGAAGGAGCCTCAAGGAACAGGGGATCTTCGGGATATATCCCGAGGAGAAAAAGCGCTTCTACGTGAAGGTCCCGGTCTTCTCCTTCAATAAGATCAAAGGCCTTGATGCCTATCTGTCGCCCGAAATGAAGTCGACCGGCGAGGCGATCGGCTACGATAACACGCTGCCCCGCGCGATGTACAAGGGACTGCAGGCGTCGGGCATGCGGATCCGCAACTACGGGACTGTCTTCGTGACGCTCGCCGACGAGGACAAGGAGGAGGCTCTGCCCCTCGTCCGCCGCTTCTACAACCTCGGCTTCAACATCCAGGCGACGATCGGCACCGCTGATTTTCTCCGCGCACATGGGATCCGCACTCACGTCCTCGGAAAGATCTCGGAGGGCAACAGCGACATACTCGACGGCATCCGCGAGGGCAGGATCCACTACGTCGTCAACACCCGCGCCATCCTCTCGGGCATCCATTACGACGACGGCGAGCAGATCAGGCGCTGCGCGACCGAGAACAACGTCACGCTCTTCACCTCACTCGACACCGTCAGGGTCTTCCTCGACGTTCTCGAGGAGGTCACGCTGACGATCTCCACCATAGATTCGTAAATCAGGCATGAAGGAAGTCATCTTCGAAATACTGGAAAACAGGCGCATCACGCCCGGCGGGATCTTCAGGACCGAACTCGCAGGCGACACTTCGGATATCGCGCGGCCGGGACAGTTCGTCGGTCTGAAACTCGACGGTCTCTATCTCCGCCGGCCTGTGTCGGTCTGCGACGCGGCACCCGGACGGCTGACGCTGATCTGGAGGGTCGTCGGAGCCGGGACGCGTCAGATGTCTGAGATGCGCCCCGGAGACAGGCTCTCCGCCCTGTCGGGCCTCGGAAACGGCTTCGACGCCGAAGCGTCGGGCGACCGTCCGCTGCTCGTCGGAGGCGGTGTGGGCGTTCCACCGCTTTATTACCTTGCAAAGAAGCTGCGCGAGGCCGGAAAGGACACGGCCGTCGTGCTCGGCTTCGCCACCGCCTCCGAGGCGATACTCGCGCGGGAGTTTGCCGGGATCGGATGCGACGTCACGGTGACCACCGTCGACGGCACCGCCGGGACACGCGGCTTCGTCACCGACGCTCTTCCCGCCGGCCGCACGTATTTTTACTCATGCGGGCCCGAGGCGATGATGAAGGCGCTGAACGGAGCTCTCGGCATCCCCGGCGAATTCAGCCTTGAGGAGCGGATGGGGTGCGGCTTCGGTGCTTGCATGGGCTGCAGCCGGATGACGGTCTCTGGCAGCAAGCGCGTCTGCCGCGACGGCCCCGTGTTCAGGAAGGAAGAACTGATATGGTAAAAGACACGGACAGGCTCGCGGCAGAGCTTTGCGGCATAAGGCTCGACAACCCCGTGATCCCCGCCTCGGGGACCTTCGGGTACGGGTACGAGTTTGCCGAGCTCTACGATATAAACATCCTGGGGAGCCTGTCGTTCAAGGGAACGACGAAAGAGCCGCGCTTCGGAAATCCGAC
>CADCPG010000271.1 GCA_902803255.1 uncultured Ruminococcus sp.
CTGCACGATGGGCAGGATGCCAGATGATCCTTTATGAAGGACGACGTCCCGGGCGACGTCTCGCCGTCGAAATAGAGCGGCAGCAGGTCCTTTACGATAGCGCAGTCATTCATCTATCAGTTTCTCCTTGAGAGTCTTTTTCGCCCTGAAAAAAATCACCTTCGCCGAACTCACGGATATGCCGAGCTTCGACGATATCTCCGAATACGACAGCTCGCCGAAGACGCGGAGGATTATCACGTCGGCGTATTTCGGAGGGAGCGACGCGACGGCCTCGCGCAGTTTCTCCGCCTCGATCTCCTTCGAGACGCGGTATCCCGGTTCGGAATCGGGGTCGTCGGAGGGGGTATCGACGTAAAGGTCGAGCGGGATCACGGCGTGCCTGTTCCGCCGGAGGTACTTGAAGAACAGATTCTTCGCTATGGCGCACAGCCATGTGAACACTGAACAGCTGCCGTCGTAGCCCGGGAAAGAGATGTAAGCCTGGCAGAATGTCTCCTGCATGAGGTCCTCGGCGGTGTCGGACGAGCCGCACAGACGGAAAAGGAAGGCATACACCCGTCCGTAGTATTCCCTGTATATCCGCTCGAATTCCTCGTCGTAGGGTCTCATCGGAGAGTCCTTTCCCGGCTGTTCAACCAGTTAATACCCGTTTTTCGCCGAAAGTTACACTTTTTTCGCTGTTCCGAAAAAAATATTTCCCGCCGGGGGTCATACGACCCCCGGCAGGCTGATCATTTGCAGCTGTTACTGCTGCGTCAGACAGACGCCTCAGGCTTTTCCCCGTCCTGCGCGCCGTCGCGGCGTGACGCCGCCATGCGGCCTCCGACCGCCCCGGCGATCAGCGAGGAGATGTCGATGCCGGTCGATTCCTTCATGCCCTCCATGATCTGGTTGGCAGAGCTCATGACGTCCTTCACGATCTTGGTCGAGTTGCCGTCTCCGTACATGACGATCCTGTCGGTCCTGGCGAGCGGCTCGGCGGCGTTCTTCACGACCTCGGGCAGCGCCTTGAGGTACATCTCGAGCACCGACGCCTCACCCATCTTCTTCTGGGCCTCGGCCTTCTTTTCGATCGCCTCGGCCTCCGCGATGCCGCGGGCCCTGATGCCTTCGGCCTCCTGCTCCATCGAGTAGCGCTGGGCCTCGGCCTGGGCGCGTCTCGCCTCGGCCTCCTTGACGGCCTCGTACATCCTGGCCTCGGCTTCGCGCTCGCGGCGGATGAGGGCGGCTTCAGCCTCTTTTTCGGCCTTGTACTTCATAGCGTCGGCCTGCTTGCGGACTTCGGCGTCGAGCCTGCGCTCCTGGAGAGCTATCTCCTTCTCGGCAAGCTCCGCCTCTTTCTCGCGGCGCGCTATGTCGGCGTTCGCCCTCGTGATCTCGATCGTCTTTCTCTGGGTCTCCTGCATGATCGAATAGGCGGCGTCGGCCTCGGCGCGCTTGTTGTCGGCCTTTGCCTTCATCTCGGACTGCTGGACGGCCAGCTGGGCGTTCTGGTCAGCGATCAGCTTTTCGGCCTCGACCTTGACGGCGTTGGCCTCCTGCTGCGCGTTCGAAGTGGCGATCGCTATGTCTCTCTGAGCGTTGGCCTTGGCTATCTGCGCGTTCTTCCTTATCTGCTCGACGTTGTCTATACCCATGTTCTCGATCGTTCCGGCGGCATCCTTGAAGTTCTGGATGTTGAAGTTGACGACCTCGATGCCGAGTTTCTGCATGTCGGGGACCACGTTCTCCGTGATCTTCTTGGCGACGCCCTGTCTGTCCTGGACCATCTCCTTGAGACCTACCGAACCGACGATCTCGCGCATGTTGCCCTCGAGAACCTGCGTCACGAGAGCGACGAGCTCGCCGCGGTTCATGCCCAGCAGCGCCTCGGCCGCCTTGTCGAGCAGCGCGACGTCAGAACTTACCTTGACGTTGGCGACGCCGTCGACGGTCACGTTGATGAACTCGTTGGTGGGGACCGCCTCGCTCGTCTTTACGTCGACCTGCATGACCCTGAGCGATATTTTATCGACCCTCTCGAAGAAGGGCATCCTCCAGCCGGCTCTGCCTATGAGTATGCGGCGTCTGCCGAGTCCGGAGATTATGAATGCGGTGTCGGGCGGAGCCTTGAGGTATCCGCTCGCGAACAGAATGATCACGATGAGCACCGCGGGGACCGTGTAGTACAGCCATTCCATGGTTTTATCCTCCCTGTTCCGTGCTGGTTTTCAGGCGGTGCGCCTCTCCGGCCGTGCCGGAGGAGCTCCGCCGCTGTTTACGGGTATATTATACCACGCAGTCACGTGATTGTCAATACTTTTCGTGTAATTTTTTTTAGCGGTTTCTCTACCGTTTTGCACGGTTGCCGAACCGCGCTCCGGAGTTCACGCCCTGTCGAATTCAAACACGAATTCGTTCTCGACGGTCTCCCCGGCGGCGAGATACTTCAGTTCGCCGAGAGGTCCGGCGTCGCGCCCGGCCATGATCATCGATGTCGGCTCGAGGCCCATGATGTAGTCGCCCGACGCCAGGTTCTTCCATTCGAATATCTTGTCCATGATCGGAGACGAGAAGCTGACCGACATCGCGGTGTTTATCGCCGGATTGCGCACGCCGTACCGGCGGAACCCCTCGGAGTCGGCCTCGAGGAAATGATAGAAGTTCTGCTGACGGTATCCCGGTACCGGAGGCGTGATCTCGCGCCAGCTGTCGATGAACTGCTCCGAATAGTCGTTAGCCGCGACCGTCTCGACCGGATCGATCAGCAGTTCGGCGGATTCGGAGATGAGCGGATAGCCGAGGTTGAAATGGTAAAGCAGATAGAGCGGCTTCTCGGCGAAGCCGTCGTTCGTGATCTCGTCGGTGAAGCTGAAGCTGTTCTCGTTGCGCCTGAACCTGAATGTCCTGCGGAGCATGTAGTTCACCCCGAAGAGCAGCCCGTGGCGCACCTCCCCGCTCAGCACGCAGACCGGTTCTCCTCCCGCGTCGTATTCGACCGATATGTTCACCTTTTCGGCGGGAGTGTGGTTGTGACGTCCGTGAAGACCTTCGTTCGGGGCGAATTCGGGGTCGGCGGAGCCGATCCATTCGAGTCCGCAGGTCGCGAGGAAGCCGCCCTGGAAGGTGCGCAGCCACTGCGATCCGGTCGAATTGTAGTAGGAGGGATGCACTATCCCGGCCGGCGAATGCCATGCCATCTCCCGGCCGTGATAGCGCACCGAGTAGATGTCCATTCCGCGGTCGGGAAGTACGGTTACGCAGAGCTTGTCGCCGTTCCAGACGTCGACCGCAAGGACTCCGTCGGCCTTGCCGCCGACGAGCCTGTATTCCTTAACATCGAAAAGCTGCGAGATGTCGCCGATATACGGGCGCTCGAATGAATAGTCTTTCATCCTCAGATCTCTTTTCTGTTGTTGAATTTTGAAAGGATCCAGCAGTTGTTCTCGGGTGAATAGATGAATTCGGATACGGAGCAGTTCTTTATGTGAACGGCGCGGATGTCGATCCTCGTGGCACCGATGACGTTGCAGAGCGCGGCGGTGATGAATCCTCCGTGCGTCACCGCGGCCACATTTTCGCAGCCGGCGCATTCTGTGGCGACATAGTCAAAGAATGAGCGGGCGCGCTCCATGATCGATCCGGACGACTCGCCCCCGAAGCGGGCGTAGTCGAGGCGGCGGGAGGCGTCGCGGTAGAACTCGCCGTAATCAGATGAGAGGCTGAAGAGGTCGCGCCCGGCTATGACGGTGTTGTCGATCTCGCGCAGGCGCGTGTCGTATACCACCCTTTCCCTGTCATTCTCGTCGGGAAAGACGATCGAGAAGGTCTGGCGGGTACGGTATAGGTCGCTGCAGAACAGCCGGTCGAAGACGATGCCCGACTCCTTAATGACTTTTCCTATCGCCCTTGCCTGGGATCTTCCCTTCTCGGTGAGTCCGACAAGCGTGTTCCCCTGTACAAATCTTCCGGCGTTGCCTTCGGTCTGTCCGTGTCTGATGAGATAAAGGGTCATTTTCTGTTAATCCCTTCTCCGTCCGCGTCGCGCGGCGGGATCATTTATTTCCGGGGCGGCGCGCGATGTCGGCGGTCTGCCCGGCGGAGACGCTCATCCCGTAAAGATATTCCCCGAGCTTTTCCGCTCCTTCGACCGGAGTCTCAGAACAGACGAGGAGCCGTCCGCCGTCGAGCATCACGATGCCGTCGCGGGTCTCCCGGAAGGTGCCGGGCATGACGTATTTGTCCTCAAGGCCGAGGACGGCAGGGCCGTCCTTCTTCGGGGCGAAAACATAGTACGCAAAGCCGTCGGGGCCGCGGAGGGTCACGTCGATGCTCTCTCCGCGGCGGAGGAGCCTTGCGCTCTTCCCGAACCAGTCGTAGACGTAGCAGTCGCCTTCCCGGCCGCAGAAGCCCCTTATGTCGGAGGCGGAGAAGCTGCCGCGCACGTCGCGTCCGCCGGAATCGAGGTCGAACAGCGCGAGAAGCCCGTATTCGCCGCACCTGTTGAATACGGCGTAGGGTCTGCCCGAGGTCCTCGGGTCGTCGAAGAGGCAGCGGAAGACCGGCAGGGCGGGATCGGGCAGCCTGATTATCCTTCCGTCGGACAGCACCGCCGGCATTATCACCTCCCTGACGCTGCGGCCGAGCTCGTCGGACAGATAGACCGGGCCGCCGCTCAGCGCCCGCAGGAGCGCGTTGCGCACGCCCTGTCCGTCGTCCGACCAGAACATGTCCCAGTCTCCGGTGTAGAGCGTGCCCTGCGAGAGCGAGTTGAACGAGCACTGCAGGATGTGGCTCGAGAACCATTCCCTGTTCTCGGGCTTGAAGTCGCCGCTGAAGCGGCAGACCGCGCTCTCCCTGTTCCAGAAGTTCTCGACCGGCATGCCCATGCAGTTGATCAGCGCTCCGCCGAAGCTGTCCCCGGCGGCTTTTTCGATGGCCGAATGAAACTCGCGGGCGGTCCTTCCGATACCTCCGCGGAGGTAGGAGAAGCGCTCTAGAGACCCCTGGTTGTCGGCCTTGACGAAATCGGCGCCGCTCTTCCGGTAGAACGAATAGAGTTCACTGTAATAGCGCCGCATGGCGCGGGTCCCGAAGCTGTGCATGAGGACCGGCTGCCCTCCTCCGGGACGCGGTATAGTGTATTCGAGGAGATCTTTTTTCTTCTTCGCGATGGGACTCTCGGGGTCGATCCCGCTCCAGTACCCGCTGACGGGGTGCCAGATGCCGACCTTCATGCCGAAGACGCTCTTCAGCTTTCCGACGGCCCCGGCGAGCCCTTCGGGGAAGCGCGCGGGATCGGCCTCCCAGCTCCACAGCTCCCTCGAGTGCATGGTGCGCAGGTCGTTGCCCTTCACTTCCGACCACATGTCGTCGAGCAGCATCCAGCGCACTGGTATCCCTCTGTCGCGGAACTCCTTCGCCTTGCGGAGAAGCCCCTCCTCTGAGACATCCATGTGGAAGGCGTCCCAGCTGCACCAGCCGAGATATTCGAGCACCGGAGGGTACTTTCTCTCTCCGCGGAGCCGGCCTTTTTTTCTCATGACCGACAGCCCGTAGGCCGCGGCGATCTGCGGGAGTTCGTACGGGTCGTCGCCCGCGGCTCCGACGAGCACGCACTCCGAGATCGACGAGCATACCGTGTTCGAGTGCGCCGCGAGGAGCACGCGCCCCCCGTCCGACGGGAAGATCTCGGTCTTGTACATGTCCTCTGCCGCCGTCATGAGGAAAAGATATCCCCCGTCCGGGCGGCGGAGCAGCAGCGACTGCGTCCTCCCCGCCGGGGCGTCGCCGAACGACGGCCTCTGCCAGTAGGAGCAGCCCATA
>CADCPG010000272.1 GCA_902803255.1 uncultured Ruminococcus sp.
CCGAACCTGCCCATCGGAGTGGCGGCAAGTATCTTGCCCGACCGGGGCGTGAGGCTGCCGTCGGGGTTCGTGAGCAGCGTCCGGTTCTGTTCGGTCAGGAAGAAGCCGGGCGCGATGGCGTTGCAGCGGATGCCGGTGCCGGCGAAATACACCGCGAGCCACTCGGTGAAATTCGACACCCCGGCCTTCGCGGCGGAATACGCCGGGATCTTTGTCAGCGGCGTGAAGGCGTTCATCGACGAGATGTTTATGATGCATCCGCCCCCCGCCGTCATGTCTTTCGCGAACTCCTGCGTCGCGAGCACGGTGCCTGTTATGTTGAGCGAAAATACCTTGCCGAACGCGGACGGGTCGAGGTCGAAGAAAGTCTTCCCGTCAGTGATCCCTTCAGCGCCGGGCGAGAAGAACTCGTCGGACGTCGTTGCCGCGGGCGAGTTGCCGCCGGCGCCGTTGACGAGCACCGAGCAGCTGCCGAACTTTTCTTTTATCTTTTCATGGGCTTCGGCCAGCTGTTCGGGCGACGTCACGTCGGCCGATACCGCCATCGCCTGCCCGCCCGATGCTCTTATCTCGGATGCCAGCCTTTCCGCCTTTTCATAAGTCCGCCCGAGCACGGCGACCTTCGCGCCGCATTCGGCATATGCCCTGCAGAATTCGCTGCAGAGGACCCCGGCTCCTCCGGTCACGACCGCCGTCTTTCCCGAAAGATCGGGTTTATACGCAATTTTCATCTTAATGCCCCTCCCCTGTTATCTGTCCTTCATTTGAACTGTATCAGCACGCGAATTCCGCCCTCAGGCGGTCATACCGTGTACTGCGTCGATGCCGCAGGTCCGCCCTGTCCCGTCCAGTCGGTGTGGAAGAAGACGCCGGCGGGGGCGTCGGTCCGCTCGTATGTGTGCGCGCCGAAATAGTCACGCTGCGCCTGGAGCAGGTTCGACGGAAGGTTCCCGCAGGTGTATCCGTAGAAGTAGTTGAGCGCCGACGAGAATGCCGGCACCGGTATGCCGGACTCCGCTGCGGCGGCGACGACTCCGCGCCACGCGGGGAGCGAATCCTTTATGATGCCGGCAAAGTAGCCGTCGACGAGCAGGTTCGGCAGGTCGGGCCGCCGTCCGAACGCGTCGCTGATCTCTCCGAGGAACGAGCTGCGGATTATGCAGCCGCCCCGCCAGATCAGCGCGATATCGCCGAAATTCAGGTCCCATCCGTATTCGGCGGCCGCGGCTCTCATGAGCGAGAATCCCTGCGCGTATGACACAATCCTCGACGCGTAGAGCGCTTTCTTCAGCATACCGACGAAAGTCTTCCTGTCCTCAGCGGGGCTCTTTATCTCTCTTTCGCCGCGGTAGACTTCGGCCGCGGCCAGTCTTTCTTCGCGCTGCGACGACAGGCATCTCGCGAGCACGGCCTCGGTTATGAGAGTCAGCGGGACGCCCTCCTCGAGAGCGGAGATGCCGGTCCACTTGCCGGTGCCTTTCTGTCCCGCCCTGTCGAGTATATGCTCGAGCGTGCGCTCGCCGCTGCCGTCGCGGTAGGCGAGGATGTCGGCGGTGATGCCGACAAGATAGCTTGAAAGAGGGCCTCTGTTCCACTCCGCGAACACTTCACTCATTTCGTCGCATGTCATCCCGAGTCCGTCGCGCATCATGTGGTACGCCTCGCAGATGAGCTGCATGTCTCCGTATTCGATCCCGTTGTGGACCATCTTGACGAAGTGTCCGGCGCCGCCGGCGCCGATCCAGCAGCAGCACGGCTGCCCTTCGTGGTCCGCAGCGATCTTCGTGAATATATCCCTCACCTCGGGCCAGGCCGAGGGGGAGCCTCCGGGCATGAGGCAGGGCCCGTGAAGGGCTCCCTCTTCACCTCCCGAGACTCCGGTGCCGATATAGCGCAAACCGTGCGACTCCGCTTCGGCCGCGCGCCTCGCGGTGTCTCCGAAGTAGGAGTTGCCGCCGTCGATGATTATGTCTCCCGGCTCGAGCAGCGGAATGAGCGCACCCATCATCTCATCGACCGGCGAGCCGGCTCTGATCATGAGGAAGACCTTTCTCGGCTTTTTCAAGGCTCCGACGAACTCCGGGAGCGTATAGAAGGCGGTGATGCCGGTCTTTCCCTTCGCAGGTCCCGACATGAAATCGCGTGTCCTCTCGGGCCTGTGGTTGTACACCGCGACGTCGAACCCCTTTCCGTTCATGTTGAGCGCGAGGTTGCTGCCCATCACGGCAAGTCCTATCATCCCGATATCCGCTACGCCGGCGGTCTTTTCATTGATTCCGGAAGTCCTGTCCATCTCAGTTCCGATCTCCTTTTTCTTTTTTC
>CADCPG010000273.1 GCA_902803255.1 uncultured Ruminococcus sp.
GCTGAGAGTCGTGTCGCCGACAACAGTGTTGCAGAAAGCGCCGGCGCGGTCGGCGTTCGAGGTCACAGAGCCCTCGATCGTGAAGTCTTTCGCGGTGCCTTCAAAAGTGTCGAAAAGAGTGACGGACGTCGTGATCTTGTGTCCCTTTCCGTCAAAGGTGCCGGAGAAAGCCGTGAGGTGCGTTTCCGAGACCGTGATGTCCGCGGTCAGGTAGTAGGTCCCGCCCGAGGCCATCGCCGCGAATCCTGCGGCGTCTGACACGGCAACGGGATCGCCAGCCTCCTCCTTTGCCGACACGGCAACGGGAAGGATGATCATCGTCGCGGTCAGAACGATCGCGGCAAGGATGAGAATAAACGATTTTTTCATTTGATCTGCCTCCTGCTTGTGATTATTTAGAAAGCTGATTATATGATACTCCGTTTCGGATTGATTGTCAAGACTATTCCGCTTATTTTGCTGATTGTTTTGAAAAAACATGGAAACATCTCCCCGGGACAAAATACACTTGAAAAAACAGACTGAAAGTGGTATACTGATTAATAAGAAGACCCGGAATAATAAGGAAGGCCCCGTGCGGCGACGGAAGAAACGGCCGCGGGGCGGTCACTTGACGCGGAAGTACGGAAAGGTATCGCGAATGGACGTCAGAGACAGGATCAGAGAGCGGATCGCGAAGACGGTGGAGACCGCAAACACCGATCCGGAGGGAAAGAAGATCGCCGCAAAGTTCGCCGACGGCAAACTGGTGGTAAAGGCCGGGGAGGATCTTGTGATCCCGATCCTCGTGCGCGGAGGGACGCTGACACTCGCAGACGACCCCTCCCACCCGAAGGCGGTATGCCGCTTTTCGGACGCCGGAGCGGCGTGGGCAGTCCTCAGCGGCTCGTTGAGCCCTTACGCGGCGACGGTCCACCGTCAGCTCGACCAGCAGGGGCTCTCGCCGATGAACGAGACCTTTGAAAAACTCTGGACGCTGGTGCGCAAGCGCGACTCAGACCTGCGGGAGGTGTGACCGGAATGGAACCCTACAGCTACGATAAGAGCTTTGAGCTCTACGACCGGGCGGAAAAGGTGATCCCCTGCGGGATCTACGGTCATCTGGGCGTCGGACGCTCAAGACTGAATCCGATGGGCTGCTATCCTCTCTTCTCGGAACGCGCCGAGGGGACGTATATCTGGGATGTCGACGGAAACCGGTTCATCGACTACGCCTGCGCATACGGGCCGAATGTCCTCGGCTACGGGGACCCCGACGTCGACGCCGCCGCCCTGGCTCAGCTGAAAAAGGGCAACTGCACGACCGTCGTTTCTCCGGTCATGATAGAGTGCGCCGAGGAGCTGATAAAGACGGTCAACTGCGCCGACTGGGCTTTTTTCGCAAAGAACGGCGGCGACGTCACCACCCTGGCGGTGATGGCGGCCCGGCATGCGACCGGCCGCAAAAAGATCGTCATGATGAAGTCCTGCTACCACGGGGTCGCCCAGTGGTGTCAGAGCCCCGGCACCCCCGGAGTGCTCGACGAGGAGATAAGCAGCAACCTCTACGCGACATTCAACGATTTCGAAGGCCTGAAGGGGCTGGTCGAAGCGCACGAGGGCGAGATCGCCTGCGTCATCTCGATGCCCTACAGCCATGTGTCGCATTACGACAACATACTTCCCGCCGCGGACTACTGGAAAAAGGTCAGGAAGCTCTGCGACGAGAAGGGCATCCTTCTGATCATCGACGACGTCCGCGCCGGCTTCAGGATGGATCTTGCCGGATCTGATCACTATTTCGGCATAAAGGCCGACATGCTCTGCCTCGGCAAGGCGATAGCGAACGGATGGAACATGTCCGCGCTGGTCGGCGCCGCCCGTCTCAAGCCGGTGATAGAGGAGATGAACTACACCGGCAGCTACTGGCTCAGCGCCGTCCCGTTTGCCGCCTCGGTCGCGGCGCTCCGCAAGATGAGAGCGCTCGACGCCGCGAGGAGGATGCAGGAGATCGGGTCGAAGCTCACCGAAGGTCTCCGTCAGGTCGCGGAAGCGAACGGGGCTCTCCTGTCGGTGACCGGTCTGCCTTCGCTATTCAAGATCATCCTGAAAGATCCCGACGGGTCTCTGATCCCGCATCAGCGGTGGATCGGCGAGATGGTAAGGCGCGGCGTCTACATCTCCCACTTCCACAACATGTTCACCAACGTGATGATAACCGACGAAGACCTCAGATACACCTTTGACGTCGCCGACGAGGCCCTGAAGATCACCCTGAAGGAGCATCCCGAGATCAGGACCGTATAACGGCGGAACACAGGCGAAACCTCATATTTACAACCAATAAAGACACCGGGCGGAAAAGACGCCCGGAAAAAGGGAGGGAACAGCATTGAGATCAGCAAAATCTGCCCTGCCGGCTGCACTGATCATCGCATTCATCATTGCGCTTCTTATGGCGTCAGGACTTGCCGCCTGCACCGGCGACGGTGAGAGCACACTGCCCGAAACGGCAGCCGACACCGCGGCTCCCGATTCGTCCGCGGCGCTGACGCAGGGCGCCCCGGAGACCGATCCGCCCGCGGAGACTACCGGCGAGCCGGTCGAACCGGTCGTGAAAAAGGCCGTCATCGCGGGAGGCGGAGCGGGCTCCAAGACGTACAA
>CADCPG010000274.1 GCA_902803255.1 uncultured Ruminococcus sp.
GATTCGGGCAAGTGCCCGGGGCGCGCGCAGGGCACCGTAGGTGCCGGCTGCGACGAGTTCACGCTGTACAGCCCCGACATGTACGCCGAGCTTATCGCCGACGAGAACGGGATACACGTCGATCCCGACATGCTGCGCACCGTTTACCGGATCAAGGGCCCGGAGAAGATCATACTGATCTCCGACTCGATGCCCGACGTACACGGGTACAAAAACAACGCCGCGGCGGGAATACTCTACGGCCCCGACCTCAATTACGACAGCGAAGGCATGCTCGCCGGCAGCCATCTGACGCTCGACCGGGCGGTCCGCAACATGATGGCGCACACCGGCTGCGGCATCTGCCAGGCGGTGCGCATGGCAAGCCTGAACCCCGCGCGTATGCTGGGCGACGACGCCGAATACGGTAGCCTTGAAGCCGGCAAGCGCGCCGATCTTCTGCTCATCGACGACACCGCCGCGGTAAAGTCCGTCTTCCTCGCGGGAGAGGAAGTCAGTCAGGACGGGGAGCTCAAATGAAAGCGGTAACGGCCTGGAACACAGAACACTACGCGCCTCCCGGCGGCGGGAACGTTCCGTATATCTCAAGGCTCGCGCCGGGCGAGCGGTCGGTCAGCTTCGAGTACGCCGACCCTCTCGGTTCGGACGGCCTTCGCGCCGTATACGGCAGACGCGGCGGGGACCCCGTTTCGTCGGTGCCCCTCTCGGGCGGCAGCTGCGAGATATGCGGCCTTGAACCGGATACCGATCACGAAATAACTGTCGTCGCACCCGACGGCAGAAGGTCGGCCGTCCGGCTAGCGAGGACGGGATATGTGCCCGGGACCGTCGTGAACTATCTCCATCCCGACGACCCCGCCTGCGCCTTCTCGGGGCGCTACGTAGCCTCCCCCTCCCTGCTGCGGCTGCCCGACGGCCGGCTCCTTGCCTCGCACGACGTCTTCGGCAGGGATATGCCCTCCAACCTCAGCAGTCTTTTCGAATCGTGCGACGGCGGTCTCAGCTGGCACCGCGTGACCGACCTCTTTCCCCTCTTCTGGGGCAAGCTCTTCATGCACCGCGGGGCGCTTTACATGCTCGGCTGCTCGAACGAATACGGAGACCTGCTGATCGGACGCTCTGACGACTCGGGCAGGACCTGGACGGTCCCGACCGTCCTTTTCCGCGGCTCGGCGAACAACCGCGAGGACGGCTGGCACCGGGCGCCGATGCGCGTCCATACCGCAGGCGGCAGGATCATGACCGACGTCCAGTACGGCTCGTGGACGCGCGGGCTCTTCCTCGACGCCGTCATCTCGGCACCCGAAGACGGAGACCTGCTCGACGCGTCGAACTGGGTCTGCAGCGAGCCCTGGAACATAAGAAAAGACTGCCCCGCCGAATACCCCGCGGCCGCGAAGGCCGGGGGCATCGAGGGCAGCCTCGTGACGTCTCCCGACGGCAGGGTGCTCGATTTTCTGCGTATATGTCCCGGAAAAACGCTGGTCCTGAGCTTCGATCCGGCAAGGCCGGAGGAGAAGCCGGCCTTCGAGGGACTGCGCGACATCCCGTCGACTCCCTCGAAATGGCAGATCGAATACGACGAACAGTCGGGAAACTATATCGCGCTCGTCAGCCGCATGCTCGACGATCCCCCCACGCGCCGCAATCTTATGTCACTCATCTCGTCGCGCGACCTCGTCAGCTGGAAAGTCTGCGACGACCTCATCGATTTCAGGCACGCCGACCCGAAGGCGGTCGGATTCCAGTACGTCGACTTCATCATCGACGGGGACGACCTCATATACCTCTCGCGGACTGCGTTCAACTCCGCGAACAGCTTCCACAACTCTAACTACATCACTTTCCACAGGGTGCGGGATTTCCGCGGCCTGCTCTGAGGGCGGTCCTCCCGGTTGAGCGGCGCATCACGCAAACACAACACAGGCGGGGGCCCGGTCAAGCCTGTCCCGTTAACATCCGGGCCCCGGCTTCGGGCGCTTTATTCAGCTTTTCCTCTATAAGCATACTCGTAAGTACTAAACTTCTTTACAGTTGATTCTGAGTTTCGGTATACGGCAGAAGCGCGACTTCGAGGTTGCCGTTTTTCGTGCGAAGTTCGTCGATGAACGCCTTTTCCTCAGCAGGATCTTTCAGTTGCACCTTATACGAAATCCGGAACATACTGCCCATGCCGGTCGTCTTGACGCCGGCGTTTTCTTTACTTTTAAGATAGCGGACGAAAATGTCATCGAACATGCCGTTGTATTCCAGCGACTCCGGGATCGTGATACGGAGCAGCTGATCCGCCGCCATGTTCTTATGCTCGAACAGAGGAACAAAACTGAGAAGAAGAAACAACACCGCAAGCGCGAGCAGTATCACGATACCGTAGCCGATATATCCCATACCGAACGCGATGCCGGAGCCCATCGCAACGAGGATTGCCGCGATCTCATCCGCACTGCCCTGAGCCGAGCGGAAGCGGATCAGGCTGAACGCGCCGCCGATGGCGACGCCGGCGCCGATGTTGCCGTTTACGAAGGTGATGACGGCGGCAACGATGAACGGGATCAGAGCCGTGACGATGAAGAACCGCCTGGTCGAACGGACGCGGAAGCTCATGATCCACGAGTACAGAAAGCCCGTGACAAGCGCGACCGCCGTCATAAGAAAGAACTGCGACGGGGTGACGGGGGAAGAATAAATTGAATCAAACATGGTTGTTTCTCCTTCTTAATAGTTTTGCGTCTTGAGAAGCTGCTGCCGGTAGACCTCTCCGTATTTTGAAAAGCTGCCTATACTGATCCTGCCTTCGGAAAGGATCCCGCAAAGCCACAGCGGCATCGCGTCCTGGACTTTGACTTCAAGGATCGTCCACCCTTCGCCGAGGAGGGAGATCCCGTCCATCGACTTCGTGAGCGTGAGATCGTCGTGACGGTACCGGGGATTTTCATCTATGGTGAGCCGAAGGTCTCCGCCGGGCTCGAAATACGCCATTCTGTCGTAAATGATCAAACACGCCGGCACGAGCGTTTTGTAAAAGTCCCGGAATACCGTTATTTCTTTATTGATCTGTCCGGGAGCGCAGATATCGCCTTCGCCGGAAAAGAACTTTTTCACAAGGGGGATCGTCGTTTCGACGCGCCGTTTATATACGATTCCGTACGCCTTTCGTTTCAGTTCGAGGAATACCGGGGATCCGTCCGTTGCGAGCCCGTAGGAACGCAGACGTATTTTTTCCTTGAACTCCGGCTTTTCCACGCTCGTGCGGATCAGCTGATAAGTCGGCGTGTCGTAGTACAGAGAGGCGATCGAGGTCTTACCGTACCGATCGACCTCCATATGACCTTTCAGACGTTCCCGAAGAAAAGCTGTTTGCTCTGCGGTGAGCAGGTACTTCAGCTCATACCGCTTCATTACCGTGATCGCCATAAGACCGCCTCCGATCTCAAAGCGTTATGCGAAGCGTAAAGATCCCGCCCGATACGGCAGCCGACGCCCGTCCGTTGTGCGCCTTTACGGTCTGCTTTACATAGGACAGCCCGAGCCCGTCGTCTCCCTCTTTCGCGTTTTGCAGCGTCGTAAAGCGGTCGAACGCCTGATCCGCGGGACCGTCCGGCAGATCGGTATCATTCTGCGTCTGGATCAGGATGACGCCGTTTTCGTTTTTCAGTTTGAAATGTGCTTTTGTCAAAGCGAATTTCAATGCGTTGCCGACAAGTTCGTCCGTCAGCTTGCTCATGCCTTCCGGATCGGCTTTGACCTTTACGTCCGGCGCGATATCCGCCGTCAGTTCAATGCCGCGGGCGGAGAAGTTTGCCTTTTCCCGGTCGAGCGCCGCGGCAAGGACCTCCGAAAGAGATATTTCGGCCGCACTCATCTTCTCTTCGTCAAAGATCCCGACCGATCCGAGCTTGTCGACAAGCTCGTTCATTTTTGCGACCTGCCTGTGCGTCGAACGCGTCTGATCGTCCGGTCCGTATTTCCTTTCCGTGAGCTCGGTGTTTCCGTCGATCACAGTAAGCGGGATCCTGAACTCCCTGTTTGCGTTCGCGATAAAGATTTTCTGTTTTCTGTCAGCTTCCTCGAGCGGCGCGTAGATCTTTCTTCCGATAGCAAGGAGCACGAACCAGCCGATCAGGAGCACCAGGACCTCCCCGATCGCGGATATGATCAGAATACGGAATGAGGGAAGCAGCTCGCGTCCCTGGTCGATGACTGTCACACAGACCGTGCCGCGGTCCTTATACACCCGATAGCGGTACGTTCCTCTCGTCCAGCCGGTAGTTTGCTTCATGAGCCCGGAAGCCCATTCCCAGGCTTCTTCCTCCGTTACGGCGGAGATATGGAACGCGACCGTTTCGACCGTCCCTCCCTTTCCGGAGAACGCGACCGTAAAGTACCGCAGGGATTCGTTCATTTCCGGCGAATCGGGGCCCATCGGACCCATTCTGAAATCCTTTTCCCTCGGCTGATCCGGCTGGGTCTGCATATCTCCGGGGGCTTTTTCTTTGCGTTCAAAAGACCCATGTCTGTCGGCGAGCGTCTGCGTGAGCATGTCGGCGTCGCCTGCAACCATTGTAAAGTTCACGCCGTTGATGACGGCAAGAAGCGTTGTCAGAAGGACAAAGATCACGAGGATCGCGTACAGCCTGAATTTCTTTTCCGCTTTATTCATCTTTGATCACCGGCCCTTCCGTTTCTTTGACTCCGCGCTTTTCAAGCGTTTTGAGGATCGCTTTTTTGATTTCCGCGAACGTGAACGGATAAGACAGTCTGCCGCTCGCCGAAGGTTCCCCCGTCCGCCGCACCCCGGCGGGTTCGTCCGTAAGCAGGATAACGGGGACGTTTTTTCCGTTCGCGCGTTCGATGACCGTTTTATGATCGACGCGCGGGATATCCCGGTCGAGGACCAGGACGTCGAAGTTCTCTGACATAAGCAGGGAGATCACCTGCGTTCCGTCGAACGCCGTGACGGTCTCTCCGAGGTCTGTTTCAAGCAGCTGCCTGAAGCACTCGAGCAGATCCCTGTCAGGTGCGGCAAACAGGATTTTCATCGGTTTTTCCTCATTTCTTTTCAGGACGAGACCGTCGCGTCGCTGTAGCAGGTCGTGGCGCCGTAGGAATATGCGTTGGTGAAGGTGTAGGACGTTCCGTCGATCTTCACCGTATGGCTGCCGGATGAGTGGAGCGAAAGTGAAACCGTCCTGACGCTGCCGCTCTTACTGACTCTGCCGTATCCGAGCACGATCAGCGTGCCGCCGGAAATGCTCACGGAACCGTCAGCGTCGATCGCCGCTGCATTCTGGCTGTTAGGACCTCTGGTGATCACCACGCCGCCCGTCTGAGTGTAGTATCCGTTGCTGTCGATCCCGTCGGTGTCGCCGCTCGGAGAAACGGTCACGTCTAGGTATCCGCCCGTTACGTTGATCTGCGCCGCGGAATTGCCTTTCGTCGCGTTTACGCCGTCGTCATTCGCCGCGACGGTCGTCTTGCCGCCGGATATGTTGATCACGTTTGCCTCCAGTCCCTCGTAGGCGCTGTCGATGTTGACCGTGCCGCCGGTAATATTCAGTACGTTATCCGCGTGGATCGCGTCCGCTCCGGATACGGTCTGCTGTCCGCCCCAGCCTCCGGGGCCATGACGTCCGCCGGCAGTCTTGTTTTCGGGTGCGTAAACGGTCATATTGACCGTACCGCCCGAAATACTGACCGTTCCCGAACCTTTCGTGCCGTCGTCGAACGAAGTTCCGTAATCGGCGTGCAGACCGTCGTCGTAGGTCTGAAGCGTAACTGTACCGTCTTTGATGTTCAGTTCATTCCGGACCTTGATACCCTTATACGAGGTCGTCGAGGCGCTTGACGCGGTGTAACCGCTGTACGAACCCGTATATACCGTAACGGTCGGGGCCGTACCTTCTTCGCCCGCCGTCATCTCAAAGTTGTGCGCCGCCTGGAAGCCGTCGCCCGCCGCGTAAACGGTGACCGTGCCGCCGGAAACGGTGATGTCCCCTCTTGTAACGCCGTTTTTGCTGACGTCGGTGTTCTCTGTCTTCACGCCGTCGCCGTTCGTGGAGATCGCAACCACGTTTCCGCTTGTCACGCTTATCGAATCGTTGCCTTTCAGCGCGTTGTTGTATGCCGTAACTTTCAGAGAAAGCTTCTGGATCTCAAGGTCATCGGTCGTGTGGATGCCGTTGTTATACGCCGCATTGACCACGAGCGTTCCGCTTCCTTTGATTTTAAGATCGCAAGTCGCGCAGATCGCGCCCTCGCCCTGGTTTTCGTCGTCTGCCGTTTTTGTTCCGCGGGTATCGTTTATCACGTTTTCCGTATTCTTTTTTGCAGAGATATCGGCGTCGCCGGCGGAGATGATCTTGATCGGTGAATCACTTCCGCAGTTTACCGTAACGCCGGAAAGTTCGATAACGACCTCATCGTCCTCTCCGGCGTCAACGATGATCTGTCCTTCGAGCAGGCCCGACGCTGTATAGGTCCCCGCCGAGGTGATCGTATATACGTTCCCGGAGCTGGTGAACGTACCGTCCGACGTGGTCATCGCAAAATCGCCTGTTGCTTCTTCAGCCGTGATGTTCTGATCCACGACCGGCTCCGCAGCGTCGCTTGCCGTGTCAACCGTACCGTCCGTCGCTGAACCGTTTGCCGTTCCGCACGCGGCAAGCCCAAGTGCTATGATCACAGCGAGGATGAGTGCAAATATCTTTTTCATTTTTCCGCTTCTCCTTTTTTGATTATCTTCTGAAAACAACAACCCTCATCCGTTATTGCTGTACACATAATAACAGATGAGGGTTGAAGAAAGATTGAAAGATCGCGGCTTTCTTTCTATTCGGTTGTTTTTGGCAGTTAAAGTGCCGATAATCCCGCAAGCTGAGAGAGCGCACTGCCTTATCGTCTGCAAAGGCCGGTCCTCATCATCTTCATGAGGACCGGCCTTTTTTCGTGATCACCGTGTTATCTGTTCAGCACCTTTTCCATCGCGGCGACCAGGCCTCTGACATATTCGCCGTAGCCGAGGTCGTTCGGATGGAGTCTGAGGTCGGAGAAGAATCCCGGGTAGTGCGGCAGGAAGCCGTAGCCGTCGATCACGTGGTGCCCGCAGGCGGCCGCCTTGTCGGCTATGTACCCGACGGCCTCGTCGAAGCTGCCGAACTTGGTGATGCGGTCGCGGTCGGCGCGCCAGAGCGGAGTGATGACGAACCGTTCGCTGTCGGGATAGTACTCCGCGAGCTTCTCGAGGAAGCCGTCGCAGCGGGTGAAGAAAGTGTCGCGGTCGAATCCCGACCAGTCGTTTGTGCCGTAGGCGACGGTTATGATGTCGGGCCTGAAGGCGCCGGCGAATTCTCTGCTGAGCAGTCCGGGGACGAACTTCTCTCCGCCGATCGCGAGATTGAGCATATACGCGTCGAAGTGATCTGCGAGCCGGTTGGTGTAGCAGAGCATGGGGTACAGCGCGTCGTATCCCTGCGTGATCGAGTCGCCGAAGCAGATCATCCTGCGGGAGTATGACGCCGGACGGAAGGAGGCTCCGTCGGAAGCGGTGACGTTCGAGATCACGGCAGCCGTGAGGCAGGGGAACCAGACGGTCAGGCGGTGCTCGCCGGCGGGCAGGGGGATGTCGATCCTGCCCCTGTTGATCCACATCTGTTCCTCGCCGAGGTGATAGGTCAGCACGCCGTCGATCAGGATGTCGAAGAAATAGAAGGTGCGGCTCGAGGCCCTGGTGACTCTGTAATCGAATCCGAAGCTTTCGGCGTCGGTGAAAAAGTCGAGCCTGATGCCGGACGTCGCGGCGGTCTTTACGTAAAAGTCACGCGGGCTGGTCTCCAG
The DNA here is from genome assembly GCA_902803255.1 of uncultured Ruminococcus sp. Classification (GTDB taxonomy): domain Bacteria; phylum Bacillota; class Clostridia; order Oscillospirales; family CAG-272; genus CAG-390. The sequence continues at coordinate 7,834 of CADCPG010000274.1, forward strand.
ATAGTATTTCTCCTGTGCGGCGGAAAATCTGTGGAAGATGATGTCCCCGTCTTTGCATTCGGCGGAAAAATAGCCGCTTGCAAGCGTGCGAAGCTGGTCAAAACCGATCTTCATGGGTAAATACTCCTTGTATGTCTGTTAATGATGTCTGTCTTCCGGCGCCGCCTTCGCCGCGCGGCGCACCCGGATATCCCGGATAAAGACGGGGATGAAGGGCAGCCCGACGGTCACGAAGGCCAGCGCGATGATTATCGCCAGGTATATGAACCAGTGCGCTTTTTCGGTCAGCGCGATGCCTACCGGCGTCTTGACGACGAAGAAGAAGTTGGTGATCCTCTCGACCGACGC
>CADCPG010000275.1 GCA_902803255.1 uncultured Ruminococcus sp.
CCGATGATAATAAAACCCATGTCGGACACTTCAAGCTTTTCACTTCCGCTGCCTTCCGGATAGGAGGAAAAGTGATCGGCAAAAAGCGCACGTCGCTGTTCCCAAACTGTCGGCTCGGGGAAATCAGGCCAAATCCCGTGTGAGACACAAATGCGTTTTGATCTTTCTGTAACGTCGCGGATTCTGAAACCGTCCATCATATAGATCTTGTCAGCGACCGCAAGATACTCTCCGCTTCCTCCGATAACGAGGATCGTCGATACGCCTTTTGACCGATAAAGTTCATTTACCCGGTCTGTAAAAGGTGTGATCGGTTCTTTTTCGATCAGTTCTTTCATCATTTTGTCACGGATCATAAAGTTCGTAGCACTTCGGTCTTCGTCGATCAGCAACAGTTTAGCGCCGCACTCCACCGCCTCCATGATGTTTGCCGCCTGGGATGTCGAACCGGAAGCACGTTCGGTCGAAAAATCACGCGTATCGCCGCCCGGCAGCCACTTGATGAACGGTGAAATGTTGACACTTTTGACGCTCCGTCCGTCTTCAGCGGAAATCGTCATGGCTGTATTATCGGTGATACATAATTCGCGTCCGTCGCCGATAACGTGATCATAGATACCTGCCGAAATCGCGTCGAGCAGGGTGGATTTTCCGGAATATCCTCCTCCGGTGATAACAGTCACCCCGCGTTTGATGCCCATACCGCGAACGCCGCAGATTTCTATTTCATCATCCGGCGTTGACTGAAACGGGACAGCATTTTCCATAGGCATATCCGTACCTTTTGAACGGGGAAGTATACTGCCGTTGGCAATGAACGCACAATAGCTGCTTCCTCTCAGCCAACAGCGGATGGCAGTCTGTTTTTCGGCAAGCTGCAGCGCATCGTTAATTTTATTAATGTCGAACTGCGCGATGAACATATCAACGGCATCGGGAAGATCACGGCAAAGCATCTGGATCGTTTTCCTGAGTTTTCTTTTCGGCAGCTGGACCTGCATCCTGATACAAAGGCACATTTTCGGCGGGCGCGGTATTCCGTCATCAAGCAGATAAACAGTGTTTCCGCTTCCGTTTTCGTAGTCCTTCTGAGGACATAATGCAAAATATGCCGTGTTTCTCGTCAAGATCTCACCGCCGGGATGATAGAGATAATATCTGCCGTTCTCATTGTCCGGTCTGGAACGGTTGTACAGTTCCTTGTTCAGCGCATCGATATACGGCGCGAATGCCCGCAAACAGTAATCCGCCGCCACCGAAGTCAAATTATCAAACCCCAGCTTTTCAATCGGGATCTGCCAGGTCAGTGTCGGTTTGTCTTGTGCAAGCTTGTGCGTTGTGTCGATGCAAAGTGCATTTTCGTTATGATAATAAATACCATAATTGTCTGTGTACTCTTCTTGCTGCGGATAATTTGCGGGGTAGGCGATTACTTCCCCTTCATACATTTCCCTGTACGTTGAAGTGTCGTTCTCCATTTGGAGAAGATAGTTTTTCAGTCGTTTCACCGGCATTCCCTCTTTCTTTTCAAATTTGCAAGACAATAACGTTTCCGACGGAATCGTTATCGTAACCGTAGGTTTGTCCTGAGCCAGTTTGTGAGTTCCGTTGATTTCAAATCCGATCGTTCCGCAGTAATACCTGCTATCATAATCATAATATGAACGCCCGTCGGATTGTACGATCAGAATCCCTCCTTCGTACATTTCATTGTAAGTACATGTGTTGTTTTCCATACTCAACAGCTTGTTTTTCAGACGTTTCAAATACATTCCTCCCGTCGATTTCACGTTTTTTGTTTCATAACTGCGGTTCTTTCCTCAAAAACAAAAGCACCCTTTCGGGTGCAGACAGATTAATTTCACATCGATATTATAAAAAAGCACCCGGAATCGGATGCTTTATAATCAGGTTTCCTTGCGCTCAGTTAACCGCAGGCGATAAATATGACATCCGACAGATATAGAATTTAATCATAATCGTCGCCTCCTCTGGCAATCTGAGTTTTTGTTTACGTTACTATTTTAACAGTTTTTCCGGCTGTTGTCAAGCACTATTCTTTAAAATTGCTTCTGCAGGATCATTTTTTCCGGTATGCTGTCAAACCGGTCTGTATCGGTAATTACTCATTTACCCGGAGTTTCTCTGCGGGTACTAAAAAACACTAACAGGCCAAAGCAAAAAGAAGTCACAGTATGTGAAAAACGGCTGCTGACCTCAGTGGACCTTGTAGTAGGCCACGGCGAGATCGACGACCATCCCGTAGCTCTTCTCGCCAGGAGTACCCTGGGACTTCAGGTAGGTGTCGTTGACCGCCCCGCTGACCGTCGCGGCGACGTTGTGGCGGTACTTTTCGAAGAACCTGTTGTAGGCAGACATCTCAGCGCGGACCTCAGCCGGAAGCTTCCCGCTCACCTCGAAGTAGGCGTCGTGATCGGCCGAATAGAGTGCCGACGCGACGTACTCGTAGAGGTTCAGGTATCCGCTGTATCTCACATAGGGATCGTCCGACTCGATGCAGGCGAGATACGCGACGAAATTCGCCTCGTCCTCGCGTGATATGCCCCTCTGGTGGGCAAATTCGTGCGCAGCGGTAAAAGGCAATGTGTAGTCGGGCATATTGGTGTTGAGGTTCGACTCGCCGGTGAAATAGGTGTATACGCCGGTTATGTGCGTGTAGGTCCAGGGCTCGCTGAGCATGACGGTCTTGATCCTCGAGTAGAAATTCTGGACGAATCCGTATTTTTCACACAGCCTGCCGTACGCCTCCATGAGCTCGTCGCTCATGCCGGAATAGCCGAACGGCATGACCGAAAAGCCGTCGCTTCCGTAGTACAGCCCGTCCGCCTCCGCGGCAACGAGACCTGCAAGCTTCGATGCGGTATCCTTCAGCTCTTCGACCGAGACGTTCTTTCTCCCGATCTCAAGCTTTTCGTCGAGCGTGCTGCCGCGGTAGCCGGTACCGAGCGTGAAGACGAAGAGCGAAAAGAGGAGCGACACGACCGAGAGCATCGTCAGCGCGAACACGCCGACGTTCCTCCAGCTGCCGGAATACTTCTTCAGTACGAACGCGACGGTATACACGAACGCCGGGAGCAGCAGGAGCACGCACGCCTCGCCTAGCGAGAACGGCAGCAGCTCCGTTATCTTCGCCAGGGCCCAGCGAACTCCTGAGGCGACATACCTGCAGAAAAAGTCGGCGAAAGGCCGGGAGAGGCACGCGGCGGCGTAAATGACGCCCGACAGCGCGGCAAATCCGAACAGGATCTTCGACGCGAGCGGAAGCTTTTTCTTCTCGACGGGCTCTTCGGGCTCCTCAGCGGCGGCCGGATCCGGCAGGTATCCGTCTGTTCCGGGAGCTGCAGAGGCCGCGGCTCCCTCCGGGACAACGCCCGTGTCATATGATATTGCTGTGTTTTCCGGAATGGTACCGGTAGTTTCTTCTGCTTTCATTTTTTCATTGAAACCGAATCGTTAAGATGAATTTTACGGTATGACGGCACCGGGAAAGAATTCCCGGCAGATGTCCGCCATGTCGCGGGGCAGCGGCGAGCGGAAGACGAGTCTCTTCACCTCCGTCTCCGGCGGAGAGACGGATACCGGCGAATAAGCCGAAAGCTTCAACGCGGAGTCTTCACCGCCCTCCGCAGTCTTCACGCGGGTCGAGAAGCGTGAACGGCGCGGACGCGGAGGCAGCGGGACCGACGGATCGGGAAAGCTCACCTCGGCGCAGTGCAGCGCGTGCCGGCCGATGAGAGGCGAGCGGCGTCCGTAGATGAAATCCCCGAGCAGCGGGCAGCCGATGTATGCCATGTGTACTCTTATCTGGTGGGTCCTGCCCGTTTCGGGGCGCAGGCGCACGAGCGAGAGGCCGGCGGCGGTGTTCACCGCGACGGTCTCGTAATGAGTAACGGCGCGCTTTCCATCCGGGGAAACGACCATCCTTGAACCGGTGTAAGGCTGTCCTTCGGCGAAGCCGAACGGCTGTCCTTCGGCGAAGCCGAACGGCTGTCCTTCGGCGAAGCCGAACGGCTGTCCGCTTCCGTCGTCTTCATCCCCCCGGCCATCCGATCTTGCGAGCGGCGCGTCGACTGTCCCGCACGCGGGATCGGGTATACCGTCGCAAACGGCGTAATACGTCTTCTTCACCAGTCCGCGCGTCAGCGCGTCCGACATCCTTCCGGCGGTCACGAAATCGCGCGCGACCGTGGCGACACCGCTCGTGTCGCTGTCGAGGCGCATCACCGGCCTGAATACGAAAGGCCTCTCGCCCCGCTGCTCCGCTCTGTACGCCAGCGCGTTGCCGAGGGTGTCGTCGAGGTGCCTGCGGACCGGATGCGCCGGCATACCGGCCGGCTTGTCGCACACGGTGATGAGTGCGTCCTCATATATTATCTTCAGCGGCAGATCGGCCGGGATCAGGCCGGATACGCATCCGCCTTCCCCCTCATCTTCTCTGTCGCTGACGTCGAGCTCGATGACGTCCCCGGCGGCGAGCAGCGTCCCCTTTACCGGTACAGGCAGGCTGTTTCGCGTGATCCCGCCTTCGCGGTAGCGCAGTCGCCTGACCGAGGCGGACGACAGCCCCAGACGCCGCTTAAGGAACGCGGAGAGAGTGATCCCGGCGTCTTCCCGGGCGACGACAGCCGTCATTCCACCCAGTCGAACTCGAAATCGTAGATAGACACGGTGTCGCCGTCCTTCATACCCATCTCGAGCAGTTTGTCGATGACCCCGCTCTTGCGCAGGACCTTTCGGAAGAAATTGAGCGACTCGTAGTCCTCAAAATTCACCTGCCCGCACAGATTGAACAGCCACTCGCCTTCCACGGTGAAGGTGTTTCCGTCCTTGCGGTAGAAAGTCTCCCTGTCGCCGTTCGCGCCGCCTGAGAGCTCCTCTGGCTCTGTCTCGGGCTCGAAGACCCTGGTGGGCGGAAGGCCCTTCAGCATATCCGAGACCGCGCTCACGAGCTCGGCAAGGCCCTTCCCGGTCGCGGCGGAGGTGTATATCAGCTTTCTGCCGGACGAAACGGCGAATTCTTCGAGCTTTTTTACCGGCTCCGACTCGGTATCGGCGGCATCGCACTTGTTGGCGGCGATGATCTGCGGGCGGCCGGCCAGCTCGGCGCTGTACTTCACGAGTTCTCCGTCGACCGTCTTTATGTCCGCGACGGGATCGCAGACCCCGTATCTGTCTGATATGTCGACGACATGCACGAAGAGCCTGCACCTGTCGATGTGCCGCAGGAACTCGTGCCCGAGACCCGCCCCCGCAGCCGCTCCCTCGATAAGGCCGGGAATGTCGGCGGCGACGAATCCTCCGCTCCCGTTCTCTCCGGCTACGACGCCGAGGTTGGGAGAGAGCGTGGTAAAGCTGTAGTCGGCGATCTTCGGCCTCGCGGCCGAGATCCTCGAGAGGATCGACGACTTTCCGACGTTCGGCAGGCCGATGAGCCCTACGTCGGCGATCATCTTGAGTTCGAGCAGCAGATCCTTCTCTTCTCCGCGGGTGCCGCTCTTGGCGAACATCGGCAGCTGCCTCGTTGGCGTCGCGAAGTGCCGGTTGCCCCAGCCTCCGCGGCCTCCGCGGCAGATGACGAAGTCGGCGCCGCCGCCCTCCGACATATCGTGGATGACCCGTCCTGTCCCTGCCTCGCGGATCACCGTTCCGGGCGGGACGAGGATCACGAGGTCCTCCCCGGCGGCGCCGTGGAACTTCTTTCCGCTGCCGTCCTTCCCGTTCTCCGCCTCGAATTTGCGGCGGTATCTGAAGGCAAGCAGAGTGTTGCTTCCCGGGTCGACACGCATGATGACGTCGCCGCCGCGGCCGCCGTCGCCGCCGTCGGGGCCTCCGTGGGATACGTATTTCTCACGGTGGAAGGCCACCGCCCCGTTACCGCCGTTTCCGGCCTTCACGTGTATCTCTATTCGGTCGATAAACATGTATTTGGTCCCTTTCGACTTTCGCCTTTCGCCGGCGGGTCAGCTGCCGCTCCCGTCGCCGCGTTCGCGGATCACGAGGTTTATCGGCGTCCCGATGAAGCCGAATGTCTCGCGCAGCCGGTTCTCGATATAGCGCCGGTATGAAAAATGGAACAGTTCGGCGTTGTTGCAGAAGATCACGAAGGTCGGCGGCGCGACCGACGCCTGCGTCATATAGAATATCTTGAGCCGCTTTCCCTTGTCAGTCGGAGGCTGGACTCGCGACGTCGCATCGGCCAGCATGTCGTTGAGCATTCCCGTCGAGATGCGCAGCACCGACTGGCTGTATACCAGCTTTATCTGCTCGTAGAGCGAGGTCACGCGCTGTCCTGTCAGCGCCGAGACGTACATTATCGGCGCGTATGGCATGTATGAAAGCGCTGTGCGGATCTTTCCGTCGAACTCCTTCACCGTGCCGCTGTCCTTGCCCTCGATGCTGTCCCACTTGTTCACTACGATCACCGACGCCTTGCCGGCCTCGTGAGCGATGCCCGCGATCTTTTCGTCCTGTTCGGTGATGCCCTCTCCGGCGTCGATGACGATGAGGCAGACGTCGGCACGCTCGACCGCCGCCCTCGCGCGAAGCACCGAGTAGCGCTCCACCGAATCCTTCACCTTCGACTGCCGTCTGATGCCGGCGGTATCGACGAACACGAATCTGCCCTCGGGCCTCTCCACCAGGGTATCGACGGCGTCCCTGGTCGTTCCGGGGACATCCGAGACGATCAGCCGCTTTTCACCGAGAAAACGGTTGATGAGCGACGATTTTCCGGCGTTCGGCTTGCCTATGACAGCCACTCTTATCGAGTCGTCGTTCCGCTCCTCCTCAGCCTCGGGCGGAAGCAGGGCGACTATCGTGTCGAGCAGGTCTCCGGTCCCGGTCCCGTGGACCGACGACAGAGGTATCGGGTCGTGTTCGAATCCGAGCTCGTAGAACTCGTAGAAACTGCCCGGGAGCGTGCCGACGCTGTCGCACTTGTTGACGACGGGTATGACGGGCTTCCCGCTCTTCCGCAGCATCTTCGCGACCTCGAGGTCGTCGGACAGAAGTCCTGTCCGCGAATCGGTCATGAATATGATCACGTCGGCCGTGGCGACGGCTATCTCCGCCTGCTCTCTCGTCTCGTTCAGTATCACCCCGTCTCCCGACGGGTCGATCCCGCCCGTGTCGATGAGCAGGAACTTCCTGCCGTTCCATTCGGCGTCGCCGTATATGCGGTCGCGCGTGACGCCGGGGGTATCCTCGACTATCGCTCGGCGCTCGCCTATGAGCCTGTTGAAAAGAGTGCTTTTTCCTACGTTCGGCCTTCCTACTATAGCCGCTGAGGGTCTCATATCTGTATCTGTCCTTTCGGTGACATTTTCAGTTCTTCCGCAGGTCAGTCTGAGGGCGATATCCTGAAGAACTTTCCCGCCTGCCCGAGGGGAGCGGAATACTCGGCGTATCCGCTCTTCTGCTGCTCGAGAGCCATTATCAGCACAGCTGAATCGGCCGTGAAGTATACCGGCGGATATACGCCGTACGCCATCCTGGCGCGGTACTGCGCTATGGTACCTTCGAGATCGGCGGCCGAGTCATAGCCTTCGGTCGCGTATATCCTCGTCATCCCGCCCGACGCCAGCAGGTCGAGCAGTCCTCCGAAGTCGGAATACAGGTCCTTCGGCTTGATCTCCTTGCCGGTGCTGGTGTTGAGTATGTGCACGAAGGCGAGCAGCACCGGATCTGCGCCCGAGACGGTGTATTCGGCCGCCGTGCGGACCGACATGATCCCGTTGCCCGCGTATGTAACGTCGCAGCTCTTCGTCTCGTAGTTCACTTTCGATCCGGCTGCGATCCTGTCGGCGTAATCCTTGCACGACTCGTTCGCGGTGAAGTCGTACTCGGCGATCTGCGCCATGAGCGTGTTGAGCTTCGACTGTATGTTCGCCGACGCCATCCCCTCGACCTCGGGGTAGATGAAGAGCGCGCGGCTCCCGCTCCCCAGGTCTTTCGTCGCCGTGACCGTCTTCCAGGTATACTCCGGCACCGCGGTATCGGCCGCCGTACCGGACTCCCCGCCCGTGTCTTCGGGCGACGTGACGTCCGGCCTCTCCGGAGACGAAGTCCCGGGGCCGTCGCTCACGTATACGGTGACGATCACGGTCTCGCCGGGCACCGTCACGATCACGGTCTCGGGAGCGCGGCTGCCCTCGCCTGCGACCATCGTGTGCAGTTCCCTTCGGTTCCCTCCGCCCGAGCATCCGGACAGGATGACGGCGAGCAGCAGAAGGGCCGCAGCCGGCGCCGCGCAGGCGGCGCGGCGTTTTTTATCCTTGTTTTTGCTGTATTTGTTTTCCATCTGGATCGTCATCCTTTGTGTTCGTCATCCGGAGAGAAGATATCCCCGTCTCCGCCGGGAAAGATCCCGCACAGGGCATCGATGAAGGAGTCTCCGCCGTCTCCGCCGGTCGCTATGTCGATGCACAGACGCGTCGCGAGCTCCGACGGCGTCATGTTGTCGAGAAAGAGGTCGCCGTCGGCCCGCAGCGACGTCCGTGGTATGAGCAGCATCTCGCCGAGGTCGGTCCCGGATGCGCGGGCCTCTTCTGCCTGGGCCGCTATGTCGCCGCCGGTGAGCAGGCCGGAGACGGTCACGCTCTCGCCGAAGAAGTCGTTCCTGATCTTCAGCACGGATACCGACAGCCCCGGTATCTTCTCCTCCGCCGTACGGCAGACGGCGCTGATCTCGTCGTAAGCCGCGTAGCCCGTCGCGACCGACACCCGGCGCGAGAAGCCTTCCGGCATCGTGACCGCGTCGAGCCTGCGCTTCGCGTCAGCCTCGAACAGAGTCAGCATGCCGACGCCGTCGTCGAGCTGTGAGAAGTCGCCGTAGAAGTCCTCGCCGGGCAGCGGAAGTCCTGCCTTGACGTAAAACTCGTCGGCGGCATAGAACACCCGGCTGCCGTGTTCGGCAAGACAGGCGTCGCCGAACGAAACCACCTGCGCGATGACGCCGGCGCACTCTTCGGGCGAATAGGGGGAGAGCGGATAGAGACCTTCCCGGTATTTGGTAAGACCCGCTGGCACCACCGAAACGCTGTCGAGCGCGGGCAGATACTCCGTGAGGTCGCGCATAGTGCGGTCGAGCTCCGGGCCGTCGTTTATACCGCGGCAGAGCACGATCTGCGCGCAGATGCGTATGCCGGCGTCGGCGAAGCGTCGCAGATATGCGAGGCTGTCCCCGGCGAATCGGTTGTGCATCAGTTTGCAGCGCAGCTCGGGGTTCGTGGTGTGCACCGATATGTTGACCGGCGAGATATGCATCTCTATGATCCTGTCGATCTCGTGCTCCGACAGGTTGGTCATCGTGATATAGTTTCCGTGAAGGAATGACAGGCGCGAGTCGTCGTCCTTGAAATAGCAGGATTCGCGCATACCGGGGGGATTCTGGTCGATGAAGCAGAAGATGCACCTGTTGCGGCAGGTGTGCTTGCCGTCCATCAGCGGAGTCTCGAATCCGAGACCGATATCGGTCTCCTCCTCGGGCTTTATTATGATCCGCGGGAGGAGCTTCCGTCCCCCGCGCGTCAGGCGCAGCACCGCGCGGCGCGATGTCATCCTGAAGCGGTAGTCGAGGACGTCGTCGATCTCCTTCCGGTTGACCGACACGAGCACGTCTCCGGCGCGGATCCCGGCCCTCGCGGCGAGCGAGCCGCGAACGACCTCTGTGATCTTTACCATCAGACGCTTTCCTCGATCTCTCCCAGCACGTACATGACGTCGCTGCCGCCCCGGCCGAACCAGTCGTGCAGCTTTACGTATTCGGCATAGAGCCTGTCGTATGTTTTCTTCCTTCCGGCATCGGGCAGATAGACTGCCTCGGTGCCGACTTTCATCGCGGCGGACGCCTCGGGCAGACTGCCGTACGCTCCGCACGCGACGGCGGCGTTGATGGCGTCGCCCAGCGCGGGAGCCTGCGACGTCGCGGCTACTTCGATGGGCAGTCCGAGCACGTCGGAGAAGAGCTGCATCGTGAACGGATCCTTCCGCGGCACTCCGCCGGCGGCGACGATCCGCTTAACCGGAACGCCGTGCGATATGAAATTCTCGGTTATGACCCTGGTCGCGAAGGCGGTTGCCTCGATGAGCGCCCTCATTATGTCCTCCGCACGGGTCCCGAGCGTCATTCCGACGAGCAGGCCGCGCAGTTCGTTGTCGACCAGTATGCTTCGGTTGCCGTTCCACCAGTCGAGAGCGAGCAGACCGCACTCTCCCGGCTTCAGTTTCGACGCCTTCTCTATGAGCAGACGCAGTTTCGATATGCCGCGCCGTTCGGCTTCGGCGGCATATTCAGGCGGGCAGATCCGCTCGGCCGCCCAGGCGAAGTGGTCGCCGAAGCAGCAGAGCCCGGCCTCGAAGCCGTAGTATCCCGGAAGTATGCCGTCCTTCACGCAGCCGCAGATGCCGGGAACTTCCCTTCTCTCCTCTCCGAGGAGGAAATAGCAGCTCGACGTTCCGAATATGCCGAACATGTCGCCGGGCTCGGTGATCCCGAGCGGAAATCCGCCGACGTGGGCGTCGGGAAGCCCTCCGGCGACGGC
>CADCPG010000276.1 GCA_902803255.1 uncultured Ruminococcus sp.
CGACCCGCTCATGCCGCTCAAGACGCTGGTCATGTATATAATCGTCGGCGCTCTGATATACTGCGCCGCGGTAAAGAAATACGAGCCGCTGCTGCTGCTCCCGATCGCCATCGGCATGCTGATGGCCAACCTCCCCGGCGCCGATCTGTTCCACATCGACCTGTTCATCGGTGAGGGCGAACTCAATATCGGCGAGGTCTTCGTCAAGGGAGGACTTCTCGATTACCTTTACATCGGGATCAAGCTCGGCCTGTATCCGTCGCTGATCTTCATGGGGCTCGGCGCGATGACCGACTTCACGCCGCTCATCGCCAACCCGAAGACGGTCCTGATCGGCGGTGCCGCCCAGTTCGGAGTCTTCGCCGCATTCTTCGGGGCCTATTCTTCGGGAGTCTTTACGATCAACGAAGCCGCCTCGATAGGAACGATCGCCGGAGCCGACGGCCCGACCGCCATCCACGCCACGAAGATCCTCGCGCCGACGCTCCTGTCGGCGGTGGCCATCGCGGCTTACATCTACATGGCCCTCATTCCGATGATCCAGCCGCCGATAATCAGGCTCCTCACCACGAAAAAGGAGCGCCTCATCCGCATGGAGACCCCGAGGCAGGTGTCGAAGCTGGAGAAGATCCTTTTCCCGATACTCGTCGCGCTCATCGTCTGCCTGATAGTCCCCGAATCCGCCCCGCTCGTCGGGTTTATGATGTTCGGCAATCTGCTCAGCGTCAGCGGCGTCACCGACAGACTTTCGTCGACCGCCAAGAACGGACTGATGAACACGATCACCGTTTTTCTTGGCGTCTCGGTCGGCGCGACGGCTTCGGCCGAGAACTTCCTCAATCTCAAGACGCTGCTCATAGTCGGTCTCGGCAGCCTGTCGTTCATGGTCGCGACTGCCGGCGGTATCCTCTTTGCCAAGCTGATGTGCGTCGTCACCCGCGGCAGGATCAATCCCATCATAGGAGCCGCCGGAGTCTCGGCGGTCCCGATGGCGGCGAGGGTCGTGCAGTCGGAAGGGCAGAGAGAGGACCCGACGAACTTCCTTCTGATGCACGCGATGGGACCGAACGTCGCCGGAGTCATCGGCTCGGCGGTCGCCGCCGGAGTGTTCATCACATTCTTCGGCTGACCGGCGGGAACGCGTCATCTCTTCAATACGGACCGGGATCATCCCGGCCTCGCAGCTCCGAAAGGAATCATTCACCATGGAAATACCAGATATCACCGGATCCGACGAAAAACTGACCGAAGCCCGTGATGCCGGCCGGTACGGAGGAACCGTTTCCCCGGCTGCCGGAAAAAGGATCAGGATAACCGAGACCGCCCTGCGCGACGCCCACCAGTCGCTGCTGGCGACGAGAATGAGCACGGCCGACATGCTGCCTGTGCTCGAGATGCTCGACGAAGCGGGATTTTATTCGCTCGAATGCTGGGGAGGAGCCACCTTCGACGCCTGCCTGCGTTTTCTTCACGAAGACCCCTGGGAGCGTCTGCGGACCATCAGGACTCATGTGAAAAACACGAAGCTGCAGATGCTCTTCCGCGGGCAGAACATCCTGGGATACCGTCACTATCCCGACGAGGTCGTCGAGGCCTTCGCGGCAAAGTCGATCGACAACGGGATCGACATCATCAGGATCTTCGACGCGCTCAACGACCCGCGCAATCTTGAGACTTCGATAAAGGCGATAAAAAAATACGGCGGACACTGCCAGGCCGCCATAAGCTATACCACGAGTCCGGTGCACAGCAACGGGTCTTTCGCCGCCTACGCGAAGGTCCTGCAGGAGATGGGCGCCGATTCGATCTGCATAAAGGACATGGCGGGGCTGCTCCGGCCGTATGACGCCTACGAGCTCGTTACCGAAATAAAGAAGGCGGTGTCTCTCGACGTTACCGTTCACACGCACGCGACGGCCGGTCTTGCCTCGATGACCCAGCTGAAGGCCATCGAAGCCGGCGCCGACGTCGTCGACTGCGCGATATCCCCGCTCTCGCAGGGGACTTCGCATCCGTCTACCGAATCGCTCGTCGCGACACTCGCCGGCACCCCGTACGACACCGGGCTCTCGCTCTCGAAGCTCGGGCCGGTGGCCGAGTATTTCGCCGGACTGCGGAAGAAGTATATCGCGGAAGGCCTTATCAGCGACAAGGTGCTCGGCGTCGACGTCAACGCACTGCGCTATCAGGTACCGGGAGGAATGCTGTCGAACCTGGTGTCACAGCTGGCGTCGCAGGGCAAGTCGGATCTTCTGCCGGCAGTGCTCGACGAGGTGCCGAGAGTGCGTGCCGACGCCGGGTATCCGCCGCTCGTCACTCCTTCGTCGCAGATCGTAGGGACCCAGGCGGTGCTCAACGTGATCTCCGGGTCGAGATACAAGGTCGTGACCAAGGAATTCAAGGCGCTGCTGCGCGGAGAATACGGAAGGACTCCCGCAAGGATAAAGAGCGATGTGCTCTATGCCGTAGTGGGAGACGACGCGGTCATGACCGACAGCGAGGCGGTGAAGACCGGGAGTCAGGACAGCTCGTCACCGTCCGAGCTCGACAGGCTGCGCGGAGAGATAGAGCCCTGGTACGAACAGGAGGAGGACGTGCTGACATACGCGCTCTTCGAGAATACCGCAAAGGAGTTCTTCGAATACCGCAAGGCCCGCAGATACGCGCTCGACGGCTCCCACGCCGACTCCGCGCTCGGAGTACACTCCGTCTGAATCACTTCCTATTAAAATAGACATCCCCGCCGGAACTTCCGGCGGGGATTTTTCAGATAAGCGGCTCTTTCGTCAGCGGTGTTTCTTTTTGCCGATCATGATCGCGCCAGCGGCTATCGCGAATACGATGGCCGAGGGAGCGGCGAACGACTTGCAGCCGCCCTCTTCCCTGGCGGGAGCGGCAGTGGTGACGACAGGAGCGGCAGTGGTGACGTCACCTGCTTCGGTCGGCGCATCGGTCTCGGGGGCAGACGTGGTGACCGGAGCTTCGGTCTTCGGCGTCTTTGTTGTCGCGGGCGGATCGGTTTCGACGACATCAAGGAGTTTCTCCTTCGAGATGTTCATGCCCTTGTGGATGGTGACGTCGCTGATCGTCACGGCCATGTTGATGTAATAAACGTAGAAGAATACGCCGATGTTATCTGTGTAGAACACGAGTACTTCGCCTTCCTTCGTCTCGTCGGCGAGGACCCAGGCTCCGGTGTTGTCCATGACGAAGAGTTTCATCGTGACCTTCTGGCCGTTTACTTCGAGGGCGTAGTGCTGAACGCTCTCGCCTGTGGAGTAGGTATCGCCTTCGGCGGCGATGCCGGAGTCGACGTACTTGATGGTGTTGTGGCCGGCGAGCGTCTTGCCTTTCTCAAGGAATCTCGTGTTGTAGGAATAGCCGTAGAATCCGAAGACGTCGTCGACGGCGATACCGAGCGCGGGATCCTTCTCGTTGATCGTGCTCGATCTGGTGACGGTGTAGTAGAGCGTGTAGGCTGTCTTCTCGTTGAGCGGAAGCCCCTTGACTTCGGCGCCCCAGCGGCCCTGAGCTTTGTCGGTCAGCCCCTTGAGTGTGACTTTGCCGGTGTCGAGCTGGTCAAGAGTCACCTCGACGTCGGCGTCCGCGAAGACGGATCTTCCCGGTTCGTACATGCTGTCGCCCGTGAAGTTGACGGTGTAGAGCAGGTCGCCGTCGGCGGCGGGGGTGTAGAGGTCGATCTCGGGGGAAGTCTCGGTCGC
>CADCPG010000277.1 GCA_902803255.1 uncultured Ruminococcus sp.
GCCGCGGAGGCAGGAAACTGAACATGACCGGCGGAAAGGACCCGCCCGCGCTTCGGCGCGGGCGGGTCCTGTTTCGTATGTGATCTATTCTACGGCGGTGATGGTAAGCAGCGTCGAACCAAAATCGTTCCTGTACCGCGGCAGCGTGACGCCGAGATTGACGAGCACCGAGCCCGGAAGCATCAGATTGAGCTCGTCGACGCGGTAGAGCCTGCCGGGGTCGAGGCCGGGGATCCTGAAGCGGGGATTCATCTTGTGCGGGTTGAGCGCCTGGAAGTATACCGCGACGGCCCTCTTTTTGTCCTTCGATACCACGCACACAAGGGCGTCGTTGCCGTCGTGGCGGTTGTTTCCGCGGTAGACGTCGCCCTCTCTGATAAGGCCGTCGATCGTGCGGTAGCGCGCCGTGTCGGCCGGGATCCGGGCGAATTCATCCGCCGGAAACCTGTTGACGTCGAACTCGTAGCCGAAAGTGCCGAGATACGCGATGTTCGTGCGGGTGCCGAGCGGTGTTGCCCGGCCGTTGCGTATATTGGGCGAGATCGATACGTGGTTCGACGACGCCGACAGCGGGAAGACGAGCGTCGTGCCGTACTGGATCATGCTGCGGTCGTCGGCGTCCGTGTTGTCGGATGTCCAGATCTGCGGGAAATAGGCCAGCATGGCGCCGTCGAAGCGTCCTCCGCCGCCGGAGCAGCCCTCAAAGAGGATGTCGGGGAATCTCTTCGTGAGATATTCTGCAAGCTCGTAGACTCCGAGCATGTATCTGTGCTGGAATTCGCCCTGCCTGTCGGCGGGGAGGAGATGCGAGAAGTTTTCGGTGAGCGGACGGTTCATGTCCCACTTGATGTAGCAGGCGCCGCTCCCGGCTATGACGTCCCCTATCACATGCTTTATGTGATCGACGACGTCCTGTCTCGAGAAGTCGAGGACGAACTGGTTCCGCGACGGCACTCCCGGCCTTCCGGGTATACCGACGGCCCAGTCGGGATGCTCGCGGTAGAGGTCGGAATCGGGGTTGACCATCTCGGGCTCGATCCACAGACCGAAGCCCAGGCCGTTCTCCGCGCATCTGTCGGCTATGGCGCGAAGGCCGCCCGGCAGTTTCTTTTCGTTGCAGTACCAGTCGCCGAGACCGGCTCTGTCGCTGTCTCTGGCGCCGAACCAGCCGTCGTCGAGCACGAACAGGTCGACGCCGCTGTCCTTAAGTTTGTCTACGGTCTCGAATATCCTCTCGCTGTTGAAGGAAAAATGCATTCCCTCCCAGCTGTTGAGCACTATCGGGCGCCTCGCATACACCCATTTCGGGTTTATGACGTACCTTCTGAAGAAATCGTGATACTGCCTCGTCATCAGGCCGAGACCGGCGTTAGAGTAGCAGAGCACCGCCTCGGGCGTCTCGAACTCTTCGCCGGCGTCGAGCTTCCAGCGGAAGCTTCCCGGATTGATGCCCGACGAAAGCCTGACTCTGCCCGATTCGTCGACCTCCGCGCTCTCGTAGTGAGAACCGCTGTACATCAGGCTCGACGCGAACACCTCGCCTTTTTCCTCGTCGGTGCCGGGAGTCAGCAGCGCGATGAAATTGGCGTGGTTGGCCGACGTCGTGCCCCTTATGTTGCCTACCGAATATATCCCCTGATGCAGCTCCGACCTTTGCGGGTATTTTTCCTTTGCGTGGTGTCCCGCGAGAGTGAGCACTTCGTAGCCGCTGCCGTAGAAATCGAGCGTGAAGCTCAGCGCACGCTCGAGAAAGACCGTGTCTCCCGTCGTGTTGGATATCTTGGCTCTCCGGGTGAGTATGTTCTCTTTTTCGTATACGGTATAGTAGAGGTACACGGAGAGACCGTTGTATCCGTCGCGAAGGCGTATTACGAGCGTCTCGCCGCCGCGTGAAGTGGGAATGCCCTTTACCGCGTGCTTTTTCGGCAGGATATAGTACCCCGCGAACCTGAGGTCGGCGGTGCAGTCGCCCGAAACTGAGCGCGATATCATCGCCGGTTCCCTGAAGTCGCCAAGGTTTGCGGTGCCGTATTCCTGCATGATGTCGGCGTAGGCCTTTTTTGTTCCGGGTATCACCGGGTTGAAGCTGCGCACGTTCTCCGGCCTGTAGTAGCCGAGATCGGCTCTGGCTATCTTTGCCCCGTAGTACGTGTGGGTAAGATATCCGTTCGAGTCCACTCTCATCGCATATGTGAAATCCGCGCCTTCGAGAAAGAAACTCTTGTCGTTTTCGGTATACCTGATCATTTTATCACTCTTCCCGTATGTTATTTGTTTATCTGAAAAATGAGCTGAAACATCTTCAGCCGGCGCCGGCGGCGCCGGCTGAAGATACATGCCGGATGATCATTCGGTAAGTCTGTCGAGCTCGGTGACGAATTCGCCGAAGTCGGCTCCGTTTTTGAGCATTTCGTAGAATTTTCCAATCATCGCGACGTCTGCCGGATCGGTGATCCCGCTGTATTTTTCAAGCGCGACGGCAATGCCTTCGTTCTTTGCGCAGCCCGAAACTTCGAGGGCGATCGCGTCCTCCTCCGGATCGAACAGATATCCCGCAGCTACCGCGACGGCGATGTGAGCGGGAATGATGCCCTGCTCGCGGCACATTTTGTACGCACCGCCCAGCCTGTCGCCGGCGGAGAGTTTGCGCTTCGGGTCTTTGCCGACTCTGAACACGGTATCGTCGAGAAGGGGATTGTCGAGCCGCGTGACGAGGTTGCGGATAAACTTCATCAGATCCTCAAGAGGAACGCTGTGACGCAGAGACAGGGCTCTGGCGGACTCACAAAGGGTCCTGAAGAGGATATACTTGACGAAAGGATCCGCTGCGGCTTCGTATATGTATTTATGGCCGCGCAGTCTGCCGAGATAGGCCATCGTGGCGTGACCGAGATTGTGTATGAGAAGCTTTCTCTCGATGTAGAAGGAGAAGGGGGAGAAGGGAACGAGACCGTCGACCTTCGGGATCTCCCCTCCCGCCGGTCTGAACGCTTCGGCGTCGGCGGGAAGCTCGCTGTATACGTCAGAGCAGACCGCGAGGCTGCTCACCTTCAGGAACTTTTCGGCGGTAGGAGGAACGGTGATGCACACCGAAACGCTCACAAAACCAATCGAGTTTTCAAAATAATCCTTCAGTCCCTCCGGGATGAAGGGCTCGACGAGCCCGCGAAGGTATTTTCCCGAACCGATGAGGTTCTCGCATATGAGTATGTTGAGCGGTCTTTTTCCGGCCGCGTATCTTTTTTCTATCGCGCTCGCGATGATCTTCGCGACGAACGGAAGAACGTTCACTCCGAGAGCGGTAGCCATAACGTCGCACGACGCTATCTCGTCCGACGCGGCTTCGGCGTCGCGTCCGTTGACCGCTGTCACGTTCTCGACCCATTCGGTGTCGTAGTGATCGCCGCGCGTTACGAAGATCGGGTATTTTCCCTCTTTTTTGAGTCCTTCGACCAGACTCTCGTTGACGTCGATGAACACTGTCTCATAGCCTGTAAGGAAGAATCTTTTGGCTATAAATCCTCTTCCGATGTTTCCGGCTCCGTACATTACCGCTTTCATATGTCTTTGGTCCCTCCAGGTTTCCTGACGATAACATTCCGGATAATTATATCACCAACCGCTAAAATTGTCAATAATGATAAGGAGAGCCGTTAGATATAGTAATATGATTATGTTTTAGATAAATGCAGCCGAAAAAAGTTGATTTTTCGGCCGGCTTATGATATAATATATATAATTATTTAATGTAAAACGGGAGATGCCTGCGATGCCGTATCTGGACGACATAACGGAGCTTTGGAATTCGGTAAAAGAGTCATTTTCGGACACGCTGACAAGAGAAACGATCAACCTCTGGTTCGGCAACATCCGGCTCGAGGATTACGATTCGGATACCGGAAAGCTCACAATGACAACCGATTCCGAGTTCAAGCACGATATAATCACGAAAAAATACCTTTCCACCATAGAAAAACAGTTTTCCGATCTTCTGGGATTCGGAATAAAAGTCGATCTGAAATACAGAAAAAAAGAGAATACGGATACTCCGGAAGATCCCCCCGCTAAAACTCCCGAAGATCCGAACGAAGGTACGAGACCGCCGTATACGAAGGATCCCGACAATCCTCTCGCTAAAACTCCCGAAGATCCGTACGGAGGCACACGTCCGCCTTTCAACTTCAAATACACATTCGAGAACTTCATAGTCGGCAGCTCTAACAAGTTCGCACACGCCGCGTGCCTGGCCGTCGCGGAAAATCCCGCAACAAACTACAATCCTCTGTTCATCTACGGTCCGAGCGGCATAGGAAAGACGCATCTGCTTTACGCCATAACGAACAAGGTAAACGAAAACAAGCCCGACGTAAAGATCATCTTCATAACCGGCGAGGATTTCACGAACCAGTTCATCGAGGCTATGGCGATAAACAAGACGCAGGAATTCAGAAACAAGTACCGCCAGTGCGACATCCTCCTGATAGACGATATCCACTTCATTGCCGGAAAGGTCTCGACGCAGGAGGAGTTCTTCAACACCTTCAACGCCCTCTATGAGGACAGAAAACAGATAATCCTCACCTCGGACCGCCCTCCGCGAGAAATGAAAACACTTGAGGAGAGGCTCAAGACCAGGTTCGAATGGGGACTTCTCGCCGATATCCAACCGCCCGATCTTGAGCTGCGTATAGCCATCATAAAAAACAAGGCTGAACAGATAGGAATAACACTTTCCGAGGAAGTTCTGACTTTCCTCGCCGAAAACCTCCGTTCGAACGTAAGACAGATAGAAGGCGCAATAAAAAAGCTCGGCGCAAAGTATTTCGTCGAAGGAAACGACATCACGATAGAATCCGCGAAAGCCTGCGTCGCCGATCTGCTCGACGGCCAGATCCCGACCGAAGTCACCGTTTCAAAGATCT
This sequence comes from uncultured Ruminococcus sp., assembly GCA_902803255.1. GTDB lineage: Bacteria > Bacillota > Clostridia > Oscillospirales > CAG-272 > CAG-390. The sequence goes on from CADCPG010000277.1 coordinate 4,923, forward strand.
TCGGAGAACTCTACGACAGATACGGAGTGACCAAGGAGGAACTCACCGGTCTGAAGAGATCGAAAGAAATAGTCAACGTACGCCACATCGCGGTGTATCTGATCAGAAAAAACACAGATATGTCGCAGAACAACATAGCAAAGATATTCAACAGAGACCATACCACCGTCATCGCATCGCTCGAAAAAGTCGAAAAGCAGATGAAGACCGATTCGTCGTACAAGGCCGAGATCAACCGCCTGATAAAGGACATCGAGTCGTAATATCCGGTTTTTCACTTTTCAACATGCCTCTACTATTAATACTATAACTTATTATTCTATATTATTTCTTCACGGTTTAGGAGCTGAAGACCCGGTTTTTCCGCCCTGAGCCGTCTGACGCGGGGAAAAAGTCGAAAACACGGAGATAACCTGAGAAAAACGAACAAATAAGAAAAAGGGACAGAAAGAAAAAGAAAGGACAAAAGCAAAATGAAGATCATTTTCAACAGACAGCTTCTTATAAATACCGTATCGCCGCTCATGTGCGCCGTCGCGCCAAAAGGCACGAATCCGGTCACAGAATACATCCAGATCAGCGCGACAGCCGAAAAGGGCATCGTCCTGACCACGTACGATCTTGAAAAGGGAGTCAGGACCGC
>CADCPG010000278.1 GCA_902803255.1 uncultured Ruminococcus sp.
CTTGCCTGGGACGGACAGTCCTATGAGGAGTTCAGTGTGGAACAGCCCAGCGGTGACATAATCGACGACGCGATATTCGACCGCAACATCCGCGTCGAGGGGAGGCTCGGCGTCCGGATCAACGTAAAGAAAACGAAAGGCGGCAGCTCGGATTACCAGGCCTACACAACAGCGGTCAAGGGCGATATATCCGCCGGGAACGGAAGCGAATACGACATACTCGCCGCGTACAGCCGCACCACAGCCATGTGCGCCTATATGGGTCTCGCGAAAGATCTGCTCACGACAGCTTATTTCGATATCGAAAAGCCGTGGTGGCCTAAAACTCTCACAGAGCAGTCCACAATCGGCGGGAAGCTTTATTTCTGCTCGGGCGACATATCACTCTCGCTGTTCCACAACCTGGACGTCGTCTACTTCAACAAGGATATGGCGACGGATTTCAAGATCGGCCCCGACAGCATATACAGACTTGTCGACAGCGGAGAATGGACCCTCGATAAGATGATCTCTCTCTGCGCCGGGACATACGACGACCTCGACCTTGACGGAAAGAAGAGCGACGGAGACCGCTTCGGCTTCATATGCGCCAACACACAGTCCCAACCGATCGTGTGGGGCTGCGGGATCACGGCGGTAAATACCGACAGCGACGGCCGCATGACGGAATCCGACGTTTTCTTCGGCGAAAAGATGCAGGATGTTCAGGAAAAGCTGTTCGGGTTCATCAACGATACCAACGACGGCCTGCGCGCCTCCTCGACCGGTGTCGGCAACACCGCCTTCGCCGAGGGAAGATGTCTCTTCTTCTGCAACATCGCCTCATACGCCATGTCAAAATTCAAGGAAGCAGGCATTTCGTTCGGTCTGCTCCCGCCTCCGAAATACAACACCGACCAGGACAGATACTATTCGGTCGAGGGCAACGCCTTCACGCTCTACGCCCTCGAGAATTCAGACGGTACAGACCCGGATCTCTGCTCGGCGGTACTCGAGGCCCTCTGCTCCGAGGGTTACCGTTCGGTGTCGCCTACCGTATTCGAAGTGGCAATGAAGGTCAGATACGCCGACGACTACAACACCTCGAGGATGTACGACCTGATCCGCGGCGGGGTAGTATTTGACAACGGAAGGATCTTCTCCGGAGTTCTGGACGATATCTTCACCAGAAACTACAACGATCAGTTCAAGTCCGGTTCGACGGCCTGGCTGGCTAAAGCCGCTGTTGTCAGGGAAGAGGCGAAACGCAAGCTTGACGACCTCAACCAGACCTTTTCAGCTCTTGAAGGCTGATTCGCAAACCGTTTTAAGATAATCCGGTTTACCGCCGGGCAGAACTGCGCAGGCACCCGTTTCCATTCGGATCCGGGGGCCTGCTTTTTAAATGTTCACATTTTATCGCCGTACCGGAGCACGCCGTCTTGAACAGTGGAAGTTTCACGAACACTGTTGTTCTTTTTTCCATGATTGTCCGCAGAAGATAGTTTCTCGCCCGACTGACGCTTTTCTCTTTCATCAAACCAGGGACGGCAGTATAATTTGTGTTGATTTTTCGGCAAAATATGATATAATAATAAAATAAACTACCATGGAGAGAAGTTGCATGGATAAAGGCAGTGAAATAATGAATAATTGCGGCGGGACAGACATGACCGCCGGAGAGAAGACGTCGAGGCTCGACGGCGCCGGCATCGGCACGCTCTGCGTACAGGCCGGCTGGCAGCCGCGCGACGGAGAACCCCGGATACTTCCCATATATCAGAGCACGACATACAAGTACGACAGCACCGATGCGCTGGGCGAGCTCTTCGACCTGACCCGCGACGGCCATATGTACACGAGGATATCGAACCCCACCGTCGCCGAAGTCGAGAAGAAGATCGCGGCTCTCGAGGGCGGCACGGGAGCTCTCCTGTGTTCGTCGGGCATGGCGGCGATCCTCATCGCCGTGCTCAACATCACGTCCGCGGGAGACAACATCCTCGCCTGCAGGTCGGTCTACGGAGGAACGGTCAATCTGTTCGGTGTGACGCTCCGGCGTTTCGGGATCGATGTCAGGTTCTTCAGCCAGTCCCAGTCCGACGAGGAGATCGAAGCCATGGCCGACGGCCGCACCAGACTCGTCTTCGGCGAGACGCTCTCCAACCCCGGACTCGAGGTCTTCGACATCGTCCGCTTCGCGAAGCTCGCTCACAGGCACTCGCTTCCGCTGTTCATCGACAATACCTTCCCGACTCCGGTCAACTGCAGGCCCTTCGGATTCGGCGCCGATATCGTGATCCACTCCACCACCAAGTACATGGACGGACACGCCGCGGTCCTGGGCGGAGCGATAGTCGACGGCGGCGTTTTCGACTGGAACTGCGGGAAGTATCCCGAGCTCACCCTGCCCGATGAATCGTATCACGGCGTGTCATATGTCCGCGATTTCGGGAACGCCACCGCCTATATCGTGAAAGCCAGAGTTCAGCTCATGCGCGATTTCGGCATTCCGCTCTCTCCCATGAGCGCCTTCCTGCTCAATCTCGGACTTGAGACGCTGCACCTCCGCATGGAGCGCCACTGCTCCAACGCCCTGAAGATCGCGGAGCTCCTCTCGAAGCACCCGAAGGTCGAATCGGTCAGCTACCCCGGGCTCCCGGGCGACCCGGGACACGGGATGCTCTTGAAGTACATGCCTCACGGCAGCTGCGGAGTCATATCGTTCACCGTCGCGGGCGGCAGGGACGGAGCCGTGAGGTTCATGGATTCGCTGAAGCTTGCCGCGCTCGTCGTTCACGTGGCCGACGCCCGTACGTCGGTGCTCAATCCCGCCGGGACCACACACCGGCAGCTCACCGACAGACAGCTCGAGGAGGCCGGTATCCCCGCCGGACTCGTGAGGCTCTCGGTCGGCATCGAGGACTGCGACGACATCTCATCCGACATTCTTCAGGCTCTGGACAGGGTCTGAGATCTACCGCCGGCAATCCGGCCGCGTCCGCACGAAGGAAATCACTTAAATGCCAATAAAGATACCCAATCTTCTTCCGGCTACCCAGGTGCTGCAGGACGAGAACATCTTCGTCATGACGGAGACCCGCGCGATCACGCAGGACATCCGTCCGCTGCACATACTGATGCTCAACCTCATGCCGCAGAAGATCGTCACCGAAACGCAGATAGCGAGACTGATAGGGAACACCCCGCTTCAGGTCGAGCTCGAACTGCTTCAGACCGCCACCCACAAGTCGAAGCACACGTCGGCCGAGCATATGCTCGCCTTCTACAAGACCTTCGACGAGGTTAGGCACCGGCGTTTCGACGGGATGATAATCACAGGGGCGCCCGTCGAGCAGCTGGAGTTCGAGGATGTCGAATACTGGGACGAGCTCTGCGGAATAATGGAATGGTCCAAGACTCACGTCACGTCGACCTTCCATATCTGCTGGGGCGCCCAGGCGGGCCTTTACTATCATTACGGAATAAAGAAATACAGACTGCCGAAAAAACTCTCCGGCGTCTTCGAACACACCGTCGACCACCGCGGGTCGATACTTTTCCGCGGCTTCGACGACAGGTTCTGGGTCCCGCACTCCCGCTATACCGGCGTCCGCAGGGAGGATATCGAGGCGGTGCCGGAGCTCAAGATACTGGCTTCGTCCGACGAGGCGGGGGTGCTGGTGTGCATGACAGACAGAGGAAGGCAGATATTTGTCACCGGGCACTCCGAGTACGACGGCGACACCCTGGCCGCCGAATACAGGAGGGACGTAGCGGCGGGGCTCGATCCCGATATCCCCGAGAATTATTTCCCGGACGGAGATCCGGAAAAGACGCCCGTTGTCAGATGGAGGAGCTGCGCCAATCTCCTCTATTCGAACTGGCTCAACTATTTCGTCTATCAGACCACTCCTTACGATATAGAAACGATCAACTGACTTTCAGACGGATGATACCGGGACCGATGAAAAACATATTAATCGTCAATGCAAATGTATATGATTCGGGAAAGCGCGCGGCGAGGCCGGGACATGTAGGGATAAAGGACGGCAGGTTCGACGCGGTAGTATTCGGCGGCGCGCCGTCGCCCGAACTCGTCTGTGGAAGGGAAGTAGTCGACGCCCGCGGAATGACGCTCTATCCAGGCCTTGTCGACGTTCACACGCACGGCAGATGCGGTTCTGATTTTTCTACCGCCGGCGAAGAAGAGATGCGGCATATGGCGGGATCCTATGCCGCCGACGGTACGACCGTGATCATGCCCACTCTCGCCTCGGACACTCCCGAAGGCCTGCGTGAGGCCGCGCGCAGGATCACGTCTTCGACGTTTTACGGGAAAGGCAGGCCGGGGTCTGCGTGTTTCGCCGGGATCCACCTCGAAGGGAGCTTCATAAACCCGAAAAAAAGAGGTGCGCACGACCCTTCATGCATAAGGCTCCCCGACGCGGCCGAACTCTCGGAGTTCATCGACGCATCCGGGACGCCGCTGCATATCACATCGGCTCTCGAACTCGACCGGGACGGCAGTTTCGCCGCCGAGGCACTGCGGCGGGGCGCCACGCTGGCGCTTGGCCACACCTGCGCCACATATGACGAATCGATTCGTTTCGCCGGCCGCTACCGCGTGAGTTTCACCCACCTGTTCAACTGCATGCCCCCGCTCCACCACCGCGATGGCGGACCGGTGCTCGCCGCCTTCGGTTCGGACTGCTATTCCGAGCTCATCTGCGACGGCCTTCACATCGCCCCCTCCATGATAGCTTTCGCCTACCGTCAGCTGGGCCCCGGAAGGACTTCGCTGATCACCGATTCCATGTCCGCGACGCACTCGCCAGACGGCAGATACAGCATCGCCGGCTCGGGCGTCACCGTAAAGGACGGTATCGCGCTCACCGACGACGGAGCACTGGCCGGCAGCACGCTGACGCTTTCACGGGGCGTTGAGAACCTCGCCGATTTCTGCGGCATCCCGCTTGACGAGGCGATCTTCTGTGCGACGGTGAACCCCGCGAAGGAAGTGGGGATATACGATATCTGCGGGAGCATCGATCCTGGGAAAAGGGCCGACCTTGTCTTCTGCGAGCCGTCGTTCGATCGAGGCGTGCGGCGTCTGAATATCCGCAGGGTTATCTGCGGCGGAGCGGATGCCGTCAGGCCTGCGGACTGAACCTTTTCCGGTAATACATCATTCCGGCCGTTCATGAGAGGAGCTGTCTTTACCGATATGGACCGAACACCAGAAATAACGGAATACGGTCCGGCAAAGGACCGGCGGACTCCCAAAGACACGGCAGCCGCGCTCGCCGCGAACGCGAAGTCGGTCTTGTCGAGCGGCGACACGAGGCTGTCGCTCGCAATCTGCGGAATGATCGTTATTGCGGCCTTTTTCGCTGTATACGCCATGTTTTGCGCCGTCGATTCTCTCGTCCTGTATATTGCTGACGTTCAGCGGACCGGGATTGCGGCGGATATTGCCGTCGAGGCCGCGGCGGTGCTTCTTTCGGTGACCGGAGTGATCCCGCTGCTGTACGGCAGGACTGCGCTCGTGTCGGCGCTGGCTGACGGAAAAGCGGACAGAGCCGATATCAGGGCGCTCTTCCTTCCTTTTTCCTCCGCACGTATGTTCGGCCGGGCGTACCGCGACTCCGCGGTACTGTCTGTCGAGCTGTTCTCGGGCTTCTTCGCGGCTGACTGCCTTATCGGCAGCATGTCATATGAAGGCGGGGAAGCCGCGGCGATGCTGATCGCTGCCGGGGCGTCGGCGGCTGTTTTCGTCCCGCTGTTCATTACAGCTCTTTTCAGATCAAGATACGTGCGCTTCCTCTTAGTATCCGACGCGTCGCTCCGGCGCCGCGCGGCCGCAGCGGCCGTAAAGTCGGCATCGAAGGATCCCGCCTTCCGCTCACGCCGCAGGGAGATACTGAAGAAACAGGCCGGAATGACCGCGCTGTCTGTCGCGGCGCTCTTCATACCGTATCTCATACACGTAAAACCGCTCATACTTATCGAGACCGCGCTCGAGAGCGCGGATATATCAAGACTGTCCAAGGAGAATCCCGCAAAATGAAGAAAACACCCTATTATATCACCACGGCGATAGCGTACGCCTCCGCCAAGCCGCATATCGGAAACACCTACGAGGCGATCATGACCGACGCGGTCGCCCGCTACAGGAGAGCCCGCGGATTCGACGTCTATTTCTGCACCGGCACCGACGAACACGGCCAGAAGATCCAGAATTACGCCGAGAAGGCAGGGAAGGCTCCGCAGGAGTACGTCGACGGCGTATCATCTGTCATACGCGGCATCTGGGACCGCATGAACGTCTCCTACGACCGCTTCATCCGCACCACCGAGGAGGTCCACGAGAAGACAGTCGCGAAGATCTTCGAGCGATTCCTCCGCAGCGGCGACATATACAAGGGATATTACGAGGGCTGGTACTGCAATCCCTGCGAGTCCTTCTTC
>CADCPG010000279.1 GCA_902803255.1 uncultured Ruminococcus sp.
CTGCCTCCGGCCGCCGAGGTCATACCCGGGCGCGACGCCCTGGAGGCGGTGAGGAAAGAGACCGAAAAGCTGCTGGCGAAGGCCGGGCCGGACGGAGACCGCGCCCGCGCGATCCTCTCGGAGGAACTCTCGGACATCTCCGCGGCGGAAGCCGCAGGCGGATGCATCAATTTCGCCGACAGATACATTTCTCTGATATACCCGGACAGACCCTGCCTGCTCGACTACCTCGCGGATGGCGGCTTCACACTGTGCGTGGAAGTCCGCAGCGCCGCGGTCGGCGAGAGGCTCGAGGGCTCCGAGAAACTGCTCTCCGAAGAGGCCGTCTCGCTTGCCGAGTCGGGTCTGCTTCCCGGGAGATACGCGTCGTTCACGGCCGGAAGCGACAGGCTCGCGAAATTCCTGTCCGGAACCCGGACGGTGCTCTGCGACTCGCTGGCGCGCGGCCTGTCCGGCCGCCGGCTCGCCGGCATGTTCAGTTTCAGGACGCGCCGCGGAGCCGGATTTTCCGGCAACACCGCCATGCTCGCCGAGGAAGCGGAAACGCTCACGTCGGGTCAGTATTCGATCATCGTGATGACCTCCGGCGAGGAGGAGGCCGGGCGCGTGGCGTCACTCCTCCGCGAACGGGGCGAGTCGCCCGCCGTCTCGTCCGACCCGTTCGGGCGCGACATCGATCAGTCGTCGCTCGCTCCGGGAGCGCCGGTGATACTGACGTCGGTCCCGACCGAGCCGTTCGAGATGCAGACGCCGAGAGTGGCGCTGCTGTCGGCGGGCACCGCCCGCGAACCGGGCGGAAGGAGCGGCGCGGGAGGAAGACGCCGGACCTCATCGTCCGGAGTGAACAGGACCGGCAGGAACGGCAGAAAGAGCGCCGCCGGCAGGATACTTTCGTTCAACGATCTGCGCCCCGGCGACTACGTCGTCCACGAGACGCACGGAATAGGCATATACGAGGGCATCACCACCCTGGATTCGGGCGGAATGGTGCGAGACTATATAACTGTGAGATACGCCGGCTCCGACAGGCTCTTCCTGCCCGCCGAGCAGCTCGATCGGCTCTCGAAATACATCGGATCGCACGCCGACGACGGCACTCTCACCCTCTCCAAATTCGGCGGAGGCGAGTGGACCAGGGCCAAAACCAGGGCGAAGGCGTCGCTGAAGAAGATCGCCGCAGACCTCATAAAGCTCTATGCCGAGCGCAGCCGGCTTCCCGGCCACGCCTTCCCGCCCGACGACGCCTTCCAGCGCGAGTTCGAGGAGGCCTTCGAGTTCGAGGAGACCGAGGCGCAGCTCGAGGCGTCAGGCGACATCAAGCGCGACATGATGAAGAGCGCCCCGATGGACAGGCTGCTCTGCGGCGACGTCGGATACGGCAAGACAGAGGTCGCCTTCCGGGCGATCTACAAGGCCGTCCTCGACGGCAAGCAGGCCGCCATGCTCGTCCCCACGACGATCCTCGCGCTGCAGCACTACCGCACCGCGGTCAGCAGGATGCGCTCCTTCCCGGTGAACATCGAGATGATCAGCCGCTTCCGCAGCCGCGGGGAGCAGCAGAAGATAATCGAGCGCACGGCAAGAGGAGACATCGATCTTCTGATCGGAACTCACCGCCTGCTCTCGAAGGACATCACTTTCCGTGACCTCGGACTTCTGGTCGTCGACGAGGAGCAGCGCTTCGGCGTCGCGCAGAAGGAGAAGATAAAGCAGAGGTCTTCGGGCATCGACGTCCTCTCGCTCAGCGCGACCCCCATACCCCGCACGCTCAACATGGCGATGACCGGCATCCGCGACATCTCGGTGCTCGACGAGGCTCCGACGGACAGGCTTCCGGTGCAGACATACGTGCTCGAGCACGACGACATGATCCTCGCCGAGGCGATAAGGCGCGAACTGCGGCGGGGAGGGCAGGTGTTCTACCTCCACAACTACATCGAGACGGTATACGGCGTCGCGGATTCGCTGAAAAAGGCCTTTCCGGAAGCCAGGATAGCCGTCGCGCACGGCAGGATGGAAAAG
>CADCPG010000280.1 GCA_902803255.1 uncultured Ruminococcus sp.
CCTGCGCTGCGGCCGCCGGAGCGGCGTTGATTTCTGAGATGTCGCTTCCGGTAAGCCGCGAAAACTCACCGGTATGAGGCGTCAGTATGAGCCTGCAGGCGGCGTTCCTCACCCGGTCGCGGCCCATCGACGCGAGCAGAGTCAGCCCGTCGGCATCGACGGCAAGCGTCCCGCGGAAGTTGTCGAGCAGCCACCCGAGCGTCTTCCGGGCACCGCCTCCGCGGCCGGCTCCCATGCCGAACGCGGCCGATCTTACATTGCCGGTGAGCTCTGACAGCGCCTCAGGCGAAAACGACATCTCCCCGTTCTCCGTCTCGGGAAGCGGAAAGAGCGTGCTCTCGAGCACGCGCGGCAGAAGCGCCCTGCATACGGTATCCGGCGCCGCGACCTTGACGACACCGGCTCCCGCGCGCATTGCCGCGGCTGCGAGAGACGCCAGCTTCACCGACCCGCTGTAGCGGAGAGAACCTCCGATCAGAGCGGTATATCCGTAATCCCCCTTGTGGGAGAAGTGTTTTCTCAGGGCCAGTTCGTGTGCGAAAAAGCCGCCCGACACGAGCCTGCAGTGCTCCTCCGGCGGGTCGATCCCGGCGCCGGCGCAGTATTTTTCCTTCATGACGTCCGCCGCCATGCCGGCGAAATGTCCGAACTTGAACGAACCGAAGGCAAGAGTGATATCGGACTTCACGCAAAGCCCGGCGGTGCCGCCGTCGGCGGACAGTCCGCTGTTTATGTCGGCGGAGACGGTATATGTCCCGGAAGCGTTCATCCGCCTTATGACTTCAGCGAAGACCCCCTCCGGCTCCCCTCTGAATCCGATGCCGAATATGCAGTCGATCAGCAGGTCGAACGACGAAAGATCGGGTATGTCTGACAGTGCGTCAACCTGTATGATCCCGATCTTTCCGCCGCCTGCTGCCCGCGTGCAGAGATCAAGCAGGTATTCGCCGTCTGCCGAGCATCTGCCGCCGAGCCGTACGAGGACCGGCTCCATTCCGGCGGCGAGCAGGACCGGAGCCGCGGCGTATCCGTCCGCCGCGTTGTTGCCGCTGCCGCAGACGATACCGACGCGGCTGCCGTGCGGCAGCCTTCCTCCGCGTCCGCCCCTCTCAAGACAAAGCCCGGCCAGCGCGGCTCCGGCCCGGCGGATCAGCTCGAGCGAGCCGCAGGCCGCCGACGCACGCGCGTCCGCCTCCCTCATCTCCGTGGCGGAAAGGACAGGCACCTCTCCGAACGGGCGGGAAAGCCCGCGGAATGACGCCTGTCCCGCTTCTTTTTCGGTGCGGTTCACTTCAGCAGCGCTTCGATCTGCTCTTTCGGCCTGTAGCCGACCGACTGTCCGGCGATCTTGCCGTCCTTCATCAGAACGACGGTCGGGATGCCTGAAACCTTGAAGGAGTTGGCAAGCGCTGGCTCGTCGTCGACGTTTACCTTCGCCACCTTCACTTTGCCTTCGTATTCTTCGGCGATCTGCGCGATGACCGGAGCGAGCATGCGGCAGGGGCCGCACCAGCTCGCCCAGAAGTCGATGAGGACCGGAATATCCGACTTCATGACCTCTTCCTCGAAATTCTTTGACGTTACAGTTATCTCAGCCATTTTCTTTTATCCTCTTTCTTTTATCGTTGACCGTTTTGCGCGGCCGCGGGGCGCGGCCGTTATTTTTCCTTGTAATAGAGCATGCAGTGGCAGTATCCCTCGTAATCAGGGTCCTTTATCTGGTCGCGGAACTCCTTGCACATGCATTTCGTATCGGCAGTCCTCTCGCGGCGGCAGGGGCAGTATCCTCCCGTCCTCTCCAGGCCCTCTTTTACGATTTTTACTATCTCTTCATCCTGATTGTATCTTATCTTCATCTTTTTCTCTTTCTTATTTGATCGGTTCGAAATCCGCCGCGCCGTGCTTGCAGAGCGGGCAGACGAAGTCGTCGGGCAGTTTGTCGCCTTCGTAAACGTATCCGCAGATCTTGCAGACATATCCCTTTTTGCCTTCAGTCTCGGGCTTCGGCTTGACATTGCTCTGGTAGTACGAATATGTCATCGTGTCGCGGTCGGAGATCACGCGGGCCTCGGTGACCGAGCAGATGAACATTCCGTGGGTGTCGAGATCGACGTAGCTCTCGACCTTGAGCGACATGAACGCGTTGATGTATTTGGGCAGGAAGATGAGCCCGTTGTCCGAGCGGGGTGTCTCCCAGCCTTCGAACTTGTCGGC
>CADCPG010000281.1 GCA_902803255.1 uncultured Ruminococcus sp.
CTTCTTCTGATGCTTTCGCAGTCATCGGCGCTCTTCCAGGATGCGGATGAGGTGTCAAACCACTCGAGCCCTGATCTTATGTCGTTGAGGAGAAGCTCCTTTGTGCCTCCCGAAATCGTTGCCTTGTTGACGATAAGGAAGCTTTCGTCGTCAAAGAAACCGACCACATACCCGGTGCCCTCGACGCTTCCGAGATCTCCGTAGGAGGTGTACCTCTGCGTCCCCGTTTCCGACGCGGTGCCTATGTGAAAGACCGCGGTCGAAGTTTTTCCGAACAGCTCGTTCCCGAGCGGAAGAAGCCATTGGTTTATCCCGCTCACCATATAGTAGTGAGGGCATTTTTCGCCGGTATAGAGCATGCAGGCGTTCGACCAGTTCTGGGCGAGCAGATCGGGATCGAGTATGAAGGTGAAATAGGATATGCGCTTCATCCCGTAGGCAAGCGAAATGTTGACCTCCCAGGAGAGCTGCTCGACGGTGACGTCGGCGTAATTACCGTGCTTCGTAAGAAGGATTATCGACATCTGATCTCTGCCCGACGCAAGACCGGCTTCCCTGATAGCTTCGATATTCGTATAAAAACCGTTACGGGGACCTGATGTCTGGAAGTGATAGTGGTCGTAGCTCAGATAGTGAGGATCGACCTGCTCTATGAATTTCGAAAGGTAGTCTTTATATGACTTTGCTCTCAGCTGAGTGCTTTCCTTGGCGTATGTCGGAAAGAGATTGATCATCGTGCTTCTTCCGGGATCGACACGTCTGAAAGAAGCGACCACCCTCCCCAGCACGGGGAAGAAATCGGCAGAGGGCTCGTCCCTGAGCCACCAGCCTTTGATGACGTCGGCGTAATCCTTATATGAGTCGACTACCTCTTTCAGCGCCGCGTCCAGTGCGGCGTCGGTCACGCTGTCGTTCAGCGTGTTGACACAGTTATCCACCCTGCTGTCATAAAGCGCCGAACAGGTAAGTCCGTGCTTCCTCATGAGCTCCAGCGCCTTGAGGTTGTTCTCATAGGTGTTGATCTCAAGCGGGATCGAGGTGAATCCGGCTTCGGCGATCGCGATATAAAAACTCTCGTCGGTCGCCTGCTCCCGGTGCGGACCCCAGTAATATGTTATCTCAAACTTTTCCATTCCGGTCGTGCCCTCCGCGGCGGATTCGGAAAAACCGTAGACATAGTCGATCCGAACGGTAAACGGGATCTCTCTGCCGTCTGCCGTAAAAGATGATTCCATCTCAAAATATCTGTCGGTGTTTGACGCCGAGGCAGTGAGCGGGACAAGAGAGAGAGCAGCGGAAGAAAGAAGACAGAAAGCGAGAATAAGCGCGGCGGAGCTCTTTTTGCCTTTTCTCCCAACCTTGAAAAACCTGACGGACGCGACGAACGCCGCGAAAAAGATAAGCGGCAAAGGACCGGCCGACCGGCAGCCCGATCCGTCGTCTCCCGACGAGGAGGAGGTCTCAACCGACGCGTCGTCGAGAGGCTCCGAAAGAGAGAGCTTCAGGACTGACGTTTGTCCGTCGCCCGGAGAAAGAGTATAATTACCCGGATCGGGGAGAGGCCCTGACGCGTCGGAAAGATTGAACAAATACTTGCTGTCAGATCTGAAGGTGATCCTGAAGCTGTCGCAGTATTCACAGCCGTCGGTCAGAGAAAGATCCCATACAGGAAGTCCCCCCTCTGAGGGATAGTCCGGTTCGGACAGTTCAAGGACGATACCGTCCTTCTGCGCCTTTTGTCCCTTGTCCTGAGCGCTGACGGCGAACGCGGAAATAAGGACGGCAATGATGACCGCCAGGGCGAACTCAAGTTTTCTTCTCATAATGAATCAGCTTTCTCCGTCAATTCACATTCTTCGCGGAACACGCGAAAAGTTCTTTGATGATCTTCGCAAATCAATTAGTCTGATACCTGCAATAATTGATGGGGGCAGGGAAGAAAGATCCCTGCAGCGCGTCAGTCGAATGTCGGGAAGACCGGTCTTCCGTTCCAGAGGCCGTAGGGAGTAACCGGGATCTCACCGACTGTGAAGCCGACGTGCACGCGGCCGGTCGGAGTCAGGCCCGAATCGCCGGTAAGACCGAGTATACCGCCGGTCTCGACGGTGTCGCCGACTTATTTTTCATGTCACTAAAATTATACCACCGTTTGGCCGTTTTCGGAAGAGGGCGGCCATCTTTTTTTGCCTTCTTTTGAAAAAACAACACCCGATCTTTTTCATCGAGTGTTGCTTCTTTTTTCTTCGGGACTTTTTTAACAGCCCCTTTTGATGACCGCCCTGCTGTCTTAATTCAGCTTGGTCCCGCACTCGGTGCAGAAGTTCATCCTGGGCTCGTTCTCTGCGCCGCATGACGGGCAGACCTTTACCATCGGCGCTCCGCAGATGCCGCAGAAGCGCATCCCCTCGGGGACGAATTCGTGGCACTTCGGGCAGACGTGCTTCTTGGCTTCGCGCCTGCGCTGCTCCTCCTCGCGCTCGCGCTCTTCCTTCTCGGCCTCCTCTTCGGCCCTGCGTTTCTCCTCCTCGGCCTTTTCCTCTTCGGCGCAGGGAGCGCACATCTCCGCTTCGGCGTCATAGCATTCTTCGCAGAACCAGCTGCCGCACTTTTTGCAGCGCTTCAGCGACTCCTGAGCCCAGTCCTCGGCCTTCTCGAAGGCCTTTTTCTTTTCTTCGTCGTATCTGTCGCCGCTGACGTCGGACACGAGTCCGGTCCCGCTGCCGATGGCGCTGCCGACGGTGTTAACTTTGCCTCCGAACAGATTTCCGAGGAAGTTTGCCACCTTGCCGACGCTCTCGTTCGTCTTCTTGAGTATGCGGGTCTCCGATCTGTCGAAGTCGCTCTTGAAAACACGCCCGCAGCCGTCGCACCTGAATTCAAACTGGAACCCTCTCTCGTTGCTGAGGTCGGTGTAATTCTCGATCCTGAATTTTCCCATTTCGCAAACCGCCTTTCGGTCTTTCACGGGCCGCCTGTCCGCTGTTCCGGGCATGCCGGCATCCGGGTCACTTTTTTGAACTTGACTGTAATATGATATCACATTTTCGCTGTTTTTTCAATAAGTAACGGCTTTTCCGCCGAAAAAAAGCTGCGTTCCGACTCCGCTGCGGCCGTTCATCCTGGAGCCCGGGCCGGGGAAGTGTTTTCCGGAAAAATACACGTTGGCAGGCAGTTCGCCGCCGGTCGGATAAAAACTGTTGACAGGTAAATTGTTTTCTGTTAAAATAGCACCCGGGTCTTATGGGCAGTTCGAAATAAAAAACCGGCAGCTTTTGACAAAGGCATGATTTGCCTCCTGAGAAAAGCCATGCCGGGCGTCGCTGCCGGGCCGGCATGCGGGATGCTCCGTACCGCGGCAGATCAGCCGCCGCTCCCGCGCCGGCGGAAGACCCAAGCAAAGGAGTGCCAGGATAACCATGAGAAAAAAGACCGTACGGTTCAGCCTGTCAAACAGGAACCTTCCCGACGGGGCGTTCGCAGTCCTGTCGGACGCGATCGGAAGACTTCTTTCGGCGCGCGGATGCGCCTTGAGTGAAAGAAAGGACGCCCTCCGGATCGTCTTCGCGACCGACCGCCGTCTGAGGGACGACAGCTTTGCCGTGAGGTCGAGACGGGACTCCGCCGGCGAATACACCGAGGTCGCGGGATACGACATACCCTGCGTTTTCGCCGGAGCCGGCCGGTACTTCACGCTCTCGCGGTTTGACTGCAGGGGCGGCTTTGAGCCCTGCCAGCTGCCGCTCCGGCACAAAATGAAAAAGCCCGTCCGCGGGTTGTATCTGGCGTCGCACTTCTACAACTGGCACCACAGCTCTCCGATCGGGGATGAGCTGGATTATATCGCCGACCAGGGCCTCCGCGGCTTCAACCAGATCATGCTCTGCGTCGGCATCCAGCACTACAGAACGCTCAGGGATCCCGAGGCGCTTGAGATGATAGGCAGGATAAAGCGGATCTTTGCATTTACGTCGTCTATCGGAATGAAAAACGCCCTCATCGCCTTCTCGAACACCGGCATGGACGGATTCCCCCGGGAGTTCGCCGCCGAAGCGAAGGCCGACGGCGTATTCTACACCCGCGACATCGTCGCGGAATTCGTCACCGAACTCTGTCCGTCGACCGCCGGCGGAATGCGGGAGATCGAGCGCATCCAGCGGGAATTCTTCTCGTCGTTCGCCGATACTCACGTCGACTACTACTATCTCTGGCCCTACGACGAGGGCGGCTGCCTCTGCGAAAAATGCCGGCCCTGGTCGACGAACGGATTTATGAAGGTCGCAGAGCTCGACCGGCGTCTCATGAAGGAATACGGGATCGGGGGGGAGCTGTGCATATCCACATGGCATTTCGGAGTCCAGATGCCGGGCGAGTGGGCGAATTTCTACCCGCACCTTGAGTCAGGAGAGTACTCCTTTGCGCCTTATATCATGACGGCGTTCCAGTCGGGCAGGCTGCCATCCGTCATAGCCGAAAAAGGAATCCCGCGCGGCGTGCGCTTCGTCGAGTTCCCCGAGATCAGCATGCAGAATCCCGCACACCCCTGGGGCGGCTTTGGAGCTACCCCCTTCCCGATGTATCTGAACAACGTCGAGGAGAACACCGGAGCATACAACGAGGGCGGATTCCTTTACTCGGAAGGCATCTATGAGGACATAAACAAGTACATCGTCGCGTGTTTCTGGTGCGGATACGCCGAACATGACGCTCAGTCGATGCGAGAGTATTTCGGCTTTGAGTTCGGCATATACGACGGTGCCGCGGCGTCGGAGCTGGTCCGCGCATGCCAGCTGATGGAATCGTCGCACAGGCGGGAGACGTCGCACCCCGACGACGGCACGCCCTGGAGGTTCCAGATACGCTGGGGTACGGCGGTCCCGGAGGTGAAAAAGATCGTCGAAGCCGCGGAGAGTTCGGTCCCGGCGCGCCTGAGACCGTCCTGGAAATGGCGGCTCTTCGCCATCCGCGCCGAGCTGGACTATATACTGTATTCAAACGGATACCGCCTGAAGGACTCCGCGAGGGCCCAGGAGCTCCTCGCCGAGCTCTGGCGTATCTACTGCGTCACGGAAAAGACCAAATACTGCGTCTGCCCGCCGCTCGGGAAATGACCGCGGGAAATGCGGCGCCATCTGAGCGCCCGGCAGGAGACGGCGTATGACAGTGAGTGCTTCGGAGCCGCTGAGGAGCTGTTCGCCGAAGCGACGGAAGAATGGAGGAGATCAACCTTGAAACACTATATCATCGTGAAATTCAGAGAGGGGACCGACGTACAGGCGGCCGCGGTGCGCGAACTGTTCGCGGAGACGCTGTCGATCCCCGGCATCCGCGGGGTCGACGTCCGGACCTCGTGTTCATCGCGTCCTAACCGGTTCGACATGATGATAGTCATCGACATGGACGCGTCGGCGCTGCCGGCGTACGACGTCTCGGAGCCTCATCTGCGCTGGAAGGCCGAATACGGGCCTCTCACCGAGAAGAAGGCGATCTTCGACTGCGAAGACTGACCGCGGGGCGGGGAGCCGCCCCGGGACAGTCGGCGCGGGTGAAGCCCGCCATGCGGAAAATATCGGGAAACACTTGAAAACACCGCTGTTTTATGATATAATTAACCCGTTCGATTTTTATTCATGAAAGTGAGGAAAGAAGTCCAATGCAATACACAAAGGAAGTCGAAGAGATGGCCTGCGTCGCCAAAGGCCCTAACCACGGACCCGCTCCGATACCCGAAGAGGGCAAGTGGATCCAGGCCAGGGAGATAAAAGACATCTCCGGCTACACGCACGGCATCGGCTGGTGCGCTCCGCAGCAGGGAACGTGCAAACTCAGCCTGAACGTCAAGAACGGCATCATCGAGGAGGCCCTGGTCGAGACCATCGGATGCTCCGGAATGACGCATTCCGCCGCGATGGCCAGCGAGATACTGCCCGGCAAGACCATCCTTGAGGCTCTCAACACCGACCTCGTGTGCGACGCCATCAACACCGCCATGCGCGAGCTCTTCCTGCAGATAGTCTACGTACGCACGCAGTCCGCCTTCTCCGACGACGGCCTCCGCATCGGAGCCGGCCTCGAGGACCTCGGCAAGGGTCTCCGCTCGATGATCGGCACCACCTACGGAACGAGGGCCAAGGGAGCCCGCTACCTGGAGCTCACCGAGGGCTACATCGTCAAGCTCGCGCTCGACGCCGACGACCAGATCTGCGGCTACCAGTTTTTAAGCCTGGGCAAGATGATGGACGCCATCAAGAAGGGCGTCTCCCCCAACGAAGCTTACGAGAAGAATCTCGGGACCTACGGCCGTTTCAAGGCCGAAGACGGCGCGGTCAAGTGGATCGACCCGCGCAAAGAATGATCGGAGGTGCAGCAAATGGCTCTGTTTGAAAACTATGAAGGACGGATCCCGCAGCTTCGGCCCGTTCTCGACAAATACGGTTTCGGGTCCTTCGAGGACGTGAAGGCATATACCAACGGAAAGGGCGTCGATGCCTACTCGATAGTCGAGAGCACGCAGCCCATCTGCTTCGAAAACGTGAAGTGGGCCTATGAACTGGGCGCCGCCATCGCCATGAAGGAAGGCGCGAAGAGCGCCGCCGAGGCGGCGAAATGGATCGGGACCGGCCTGCAGGCGTTCTGCATTCCCGGATCGGTCGCCGATCAGCGTCAGGTCGGTATCGGCCACGGCAACCTCGGAGCGATGCTCCTCGACGAAGAGACCGAATGCTTTGCCTTCCTGGCCGGCCACGAATCCTTCGCGGCAGCCGAGGGCGCCATCAAGTTC
>CADCPG010000282.1 GCA_902803255.1 uncultured Ruminococcus sp.
ACCCTGGCGTTGCCGCCGTATATGTCGAGGAGCTGTTTCTCGTCGGCCGGCTCGGCGTAGTCGTTGAGCGACGAAGCCGCGAGCGCTCCGGCCGACCAGGCGTATTTCATCCAGTCTTCGGGCGCGTATCCGCGAAGTATCGCGTAGAGCAGGCCTCCGGCGAAGCCGTCGCCGCCGCCTATGCGGTCGGTGACCCTTATGCTCCTCGGTTCCTCGACGTACCATTTTCCGCCCGCCCTGACGAGCGCTCCCCACAAATGCTCCTCGGCGCTTATCACGCTGCGGAGGGTCGTCGCGTATACCGACGCCCCGGGGTACTTTTCCGAGACGCGCGAGATCATTTCCTCGAAGCCGCCGATCTTGTCCGCGATGCCGTTCCCGCCGGTCTCGGGGCCGTCGAAGCCGAGGCAGAGCTGAAAATCCTCCTCGTTTCCGATGAGGATGTCGGCGATCCCCGCGATACGCTCGAAGGCCTCCCTCAGTTCGCTCTCCCTGCCCTTCCAGAAACTCGCCCTGTAGTTGAGGTCGAAGCTGAGGAGAGTCCCGCAGCTCTTCGCGTATTCGGCGATCCCGACGCACGCCGCGGTCGTCTTCTCGCTCAGCGCCGCGATGAGCCCCGACAGATGAAGTACCGACACGCCGTCCTCCGCGAAGATCTTCCGGAGGTCGTAGTCGGATGCCGAGATCTCCCTGCCGACTTCGCCGCTGCGGTCGTTCCAGACGCGCGGAGCGCGAAGTCCCGCCCCGGTGTCGGCTATGTTGAACTGGTGTCTGTACCCCCAGGGGCCGCCCTGTTCCTTATCGGGACCGGTGAAGTCGATCCCGCGGGCGCGCAGGCGGCTCTTGATGAAAGACGCGATCGGGCTTCCGGCGACGAAGGCGGTGAGCGCAAGGCAGGGTATGCCGAGCGACGACGAGACGTTCAGCACGTTCGTCTCGGCGCTTGTCGACTGCATCCTGAACCACTCGCTCCCCTGCACCTGCATGCTGCCGGCCGGAGTTATCCGCACGCCCATGCTGGTCACGCACGCAAGGCCGTATCTCGCGTTCCTCTTCGGAGACGGGAGTCTGCATCCTTCCGCCGTCTTCGAGCCTTTTCCGGCCGGGCGCGGCCGCTTTTCATCCGCGGATCCCGCCGCGGTCTTCTCATTCTTTCCTTTTTCCGGTGTCATACCGTTTCCTTTCGGACGGCGCCGCGTTCTCCGCGGCCGCTCCGCACGCGCGGAGGAGATGGTGAGTCAGCCGTTCATGTTTTTTCGTTTCCTAAAACAAAAGCGCCTGCAGTTTCTACAGGCGCAACTGAAATGGCTGGGGTGGCCGGATTCGGACCGACGCGTGAAGGAGTCAAAGTCCTTTGCCTTACCGCTTGGCTACACCCCATCGGACCGGGCGGGGAGACCGCCCGGTCATGATATACCGTAAACGACGCATCGCGGCGGAGCCGCGGAAAGCGCGTTCTCAGCCGAGCTTATAGTTGAGATTTATCGATGAAGTTCCCCTGAGCGCGGAATCGACGACCGCGATGAAGGTCTTTCCGCGGCTGACGGTGAATTTTCCGCCGTCGGAGGTAGTGAAGGCGAAGGGCGAAGTCAGTCCCTTTCCGCGAGTCCAGTTTATAGGAATGTACTTTCCTCCGGTGAGGAAGTAGCCGGTACCGGAGCCGCTGACGGCCACCGAGATCCTGCCCTCGGTGTCTTCCGGGATCTTCTGCTGATCGGCGAAGAGGATGAAGACGTTCGCGAAGTTCAGCTGCTCTCCGGTCTCGGCATCGAGGTGGGCCTTCGTGCCGTACTGATAGCGGTAGTACGCGTTATCCTTCTTGCTGTATATGAGCTGTACCTGCTGATAGGCGGAGTAGGTGAGCACGGCGTGGGTGGCGTCGGAGCCGGCGATCGCCGGGGCGTCGGAGAAGGTGAACGGCACCGAGACTCCAGACGCGGCGAGGGTATAGTCGTTATGCGCGGCCAGCGCTTTTATGCCCTGCCCCGAGATCATGAGAGAGTGCTCGTATCCCGCGGCGGAATAGCGTTCTGGGTCCCTGAAGAAGCCGGACATCGCGTATCTGTCGTGTACGCCGTCGATATAGTCCATGCCGCTCTCGGAGATCGCGGTATAGGCCGTCGGGCTGTATCCGGCACCGATGAGCAGCGTTCCGAAGGCCTGAGACAGCGAGACGATATAGTCCCTGGCCGAGCGCACCGGACCGTAGGCCTCGTTCGACTCGTATTTGTTCGTGATCAGTATCAGGCGGGAGATCCCGCTCTCGACCATGCATTCGATCAGTATGTCGGCGCGCGAAAGCCCGCTCTGGGGAGCGGCGGCCGACAGGTTGTCGACTATGATCGCGACGGGACGCACTCCCGTGACGTTCTTCTCGGTGCGCAGGCCGGTGAGAGGATCGTTGTAATATATGACGGGTCCCGGCTTAGTGTCTTCGGCTGTGACCGCCGGAGGCTGAGTCACGTCTTCGGTCGTGACGTCGGATACGGCTCCGGTGCCGGTATCGGGCGATGTCGTCACCTCGGGAGTTCTCGTCACTTCGGGAGCCGATGTGTCGTCCGGCGCGGCTGTCGTGCCGCTCCCGAAGACGTAGTCGAAGACCGCGCATCCCGAAAGCAGCGGCAGCAGCATCAGCGCCGCAAGAGCCGCGGAAACAATTCTAGACTGATTTTTCATGCGTATGCGGTTCATTCCCTGTTTTCGAGATCGAGCCAGACCATCCCCAGGTTGAACGCGGTCGTCAGTCCCTGCTTGGTCGACTGGTTCTTGCAATTCGAGGGATTTTTCGACTCGACGAGCTGTACCATGACGCTGTCGGGGACCTGCTGTCCGTTGACGGTCTTGTAGTTGAGGATATCGAGGATCAGCATATATTTATCGTTCATGTCGCCGTAGCAGATTGTGTTCCCCTCTCTGACGAGCGGCTTGCCCCTGTACATAAGGTATTTTCCCTCTACGGGCTTTCTCTTTTCTTCAGACATCTTTTACCTCTGATCTGTTTCTGGGTTTTCACGCGGGGAAAACACCCCGCCTTTTAATATCGTATTATTTTACCACATAACAGTTGATAAGTCAATCTTTTTTCCCGAATGACGCCCGCATGTCCGGTCTTCCCGGAGGCTCAGGGCCACGCCGTGCGCGAAGAGCAGCGCGGAGCTACATTTATCTTGCCAAAGCGGACCTTTTGTGTTATAATCGAACCGCCTGCATCCCGGCGGACATTTTTATTGAAAGAGCGTATCGCACGCGGGAGATCCGCGAGTGCGCTGCAGGTCTGGCGGGAAGCCGGAAAAGGGATGGAACATATGAAAAA
>CADCPG010000283.1 GCA_902803255.1 uncultured Ruminococcus sp.
CCCCCGGAAGCACGCTTCTGACCGACGCAGGCTGCCCCGGTATGGCCACCGCCGGAAGCGGCGACGTGCTCTCCGGCATACTCGCCGCGGTCTGCGGATATGTCCCCGACCCGTTGCGGGCCGCGGCCTTCGCCGCCCTTATAAACGGGCGGGCCGGAGAGCTGGCGGAAGCGGCGAACGGCGACATCTGCATGACGGCAGGCGATACTGCGGCGGCGATACCGCTCGCGGTGGCGGCGCTCCGCGCCGAAGCGGGGATCGTCACGCAGACAGACATATAAAGATCAAAGGAGAAAGCCGGCCGGCATCAACAGCAGGACAAAGCTGCTCCGGCCTTTCGGGGCGGTGAGAGAGGCCCGGCAGGGACAGGATCCGGATGCCGGGCGGAGGAGAGAGGAGAGTGTATGCAAATGAGAAAAGTGGTACTGCTCGGAGATTCTATCAGACTTATCGGATACGGAAAGCACGTTGCCGAATTCCTGGGGAGAGACTACGACGTCTGGCAGCCTTCTGAAAACAGCAGGTTCGCCTTGTTTATGCTGCGCCAGGTGTTCGACTGCAGAGACAGGATCGCCGGAGCCGACGCCGTGCATTTCAACGCAGGCCTCTGGGACGTCTGCGACCTCTTCGGCGACGGTCCCTTCACTCCGAAGGAGGAATACGTCGCGACGCTGCTCCGTACGGTGTCGGTCATGAAGCAGCGTGGCGCCGGGACCCTGATCTTCGCGACGACCACGCCCGCGGGGCCCGGAAAGAAGGACCATTCGATCGAACGCACGGCCGAATACAACCGCGCGGCCGTCGAAGCGCTGAAGAAGGAGGGCGTCATCATAAACGACCTGTTCGGCCTGGTCTCGTCTGACATCGGAGCCTTTATCCGTCCCGACGACATGCTGCACCTCACCGAGAGGGCGGAGATCGTCTGCGCAAAGCAGACCGCGGACATCATCGCGTCGTCCATTACGGCCGCGGCGGGAAAACGGACGCCCGGCAGCCTGAAGTGAACTCAGTATCCCGGGCGATAATGTAATAAAGCAGTGCGGCGGGGCCCCGGCCCCGCCGCACGCGTTATGAGTTTTAAGTATCCGGACCGTCGGTGATCCTTACATCTGGCTTCTGTAAAGCTCCGCGATCTCCCGGACGCTGGTCTCGCGCGGGTTGCCGGGACGGCAGGCGTCGGCATAAGCGCTCTCGGAAAGGAACTCAATGTCCTCTTCTTTAAGGATGCCTTTGAGGTCGGCGGGGATGCCCACGTCGGCGGAGAGCTTTCTGACCGCCGCTATCGTCGCGTCGGCTGCGTCGGCATCGTTCATGGAATCGATACCGGCAACTTCCATTGCCCTGCCGATGGCACGGTAGCGCTCGCCGGAAACAGGTTTGTTGTATTCCAGCCCTACGGGCAGCAGGATCGCGCAGGCGACGCCGTGCGGGGTATCGTAAAGAGCCGAAAGCCCGTGCGCCATCGAATGAACGATGCCGAGTCCGACGTTCGAAAATCCCATGCCCGCGATATACTGGCCGAGGGCCATTCCCTCGCGGCCTTCGGGTGTGTTCTGAACGGCGCCGCGCAGGCTGGCGGAAATAAGGCGGATGGCCTCGAGATGGAACATATCGGAAATGGCGCAGTGCCCTTTGGTGATATATCCCTCGATCGCGTGTGTCAGCGCGTCCATTCCGGTGGCGGCGGTCAGCCCCTTGGGCATCGATGCCATCATATCGGGATCGACCACCGCGATCTCGGGGATGTCGTTCGTGTCGACGCAGACGAACTTGCGCTTCTTCTCAACGTCGGTTATAACGTAGTTAATAGTTACTTCCGCGGCGGTGCCGGCGGTAGTGGGGACCGCGACCGTGAATACGGCGTGCTTTTTTGTCGGCGCGACGCCTTCCAGACTGCGCACGTCGGCGAATTCGGGGTTCTCTATGATAATGCCTATCGCCTTTGCGGTGTCCATAGCCGATCCGCCTCCTACGGCGATGATGCAGTCCGCGCCCGCTTTTTTGAACGCGGCGACGCCGTTCTGCACGTTTTCGATAGTGGGATTCGGCTTGATGTCGCTGTAGATCCCGTATGCGATGCCGGCGTCGTCCAGCAGGGCTGTGACCTTTTGCGTCACGCCGAACCTGAGCAGATCGGCGTCGGTCGCGACGAAGACTTTTTTGTACCCTCTTGCTTTCAGCTCCGGAACGATGTTTCCGATCGCCCCGTGGCCGTGATATGAAATGGTGTTGAGAACAATACGGTTTGCCAAAATATTTGCCTCCATTTTGTGATTTAGGTCTATTATACCACGCATTCCGTTTTTTTGCAAGAGCAAACCTGGCCGCCGTCGCGCCGGAAAAACAAGGGATAGATACTGTATATTCAGTTCGTTGATCCGGCCGTTCGGGTGATCCACTGCCTGTACTGGATCGAACTCAGTAATTTACCGTCGCTGCCGAAGGTATAACTGGCCTGTACGGGATCGAACTCAGTATTTTACCGTCGCTGCCGAA
>CADCPG010000284.1 GCA_902803255.1 uncultured Ruminococcus sp.
AAGCGCGAAGCCGAAAGATCCGCTGCCGCCGCGGCGCGAAAGCGCGAGGCCGAAAAAGCCGCGAAGGCGGCCGAACGCGAAGCCGAGGCAAGGCGCAGGAGCGAAGAGCGCCGCGCCGCGGCCGAACGCCGCAGGGCCTACCTCGCGGGATACATGACTACAGTGAAGACCTTCGCGGCGCCCTTCTTCATCTCGCTCTTCGGGATACTCGCCGCCGTCGTCCTCATCTCCGTCATCGCCCTGGCGGTGCCTCGCGAGAAGAGCAACACGCTGATGAACGGCAAGATCGTCTATACGCTGGGCGGCACCACCAGAAAGAAGGCTGACGCGTCCGAGTTTCTCGTCGGAGGCACCGTGTACGCCGATTTCTCGGCTGTGGCGAAGTTGGCCGGCCTCTCGGTCAGCGGCGACCGCAACGTGCTCGACTACACCTCCGAGAGCGGAGAGCGTGCAGTCTTCAGAAACGGTTCGGACACCGCCGTGATAAACGGCACGCGATACGAGATGGAGGGGCCGGCGCTCATATCGCGCTCCGACCTCAAAGTGCCTCTGAGCTTTGTCAGTGCCTGCATGAGCGGCATTGACGTAAAGATCGACCGTGACGCCGTGAGCGGCCTTATCTCCGGGATCTCCATCACACTTTCGGAAGATGACGGAGCGGTACCCGGCTTCCTCCTCAAGGCAGACGATACGCTGAGCAGGATCCCCGTCGGGAACGTCCCCGGCTCGCTCCTCGTGACGCCGGGATTCGAGGGAGCATACGAATTCGTGAACGACCTGTCGTCGTACGCGAAGTACATGGACCCGAAGGACAGGGACTCCTGCCTGCTGCTCATCAACGGAAACCGGCGCATCGACGACAAATTCAGTCCCGGCACGCTCACGAAGGTGGTCAACGCGAAAAAGGGGCTGTCGATCGAAATGACGGTTAACGCCGAAAAATCGCTCGAGGCGATGTTCGTCGAGATGTACGCAGCGGGGTTCCGCGACGTCTTCGTAAACCGGGCGTACAGATCGTATTCCACCCAGAAGAAGTCGTTCGACAATTACGCGTACAACGAAAGATACTACTACAGATACAATTTCGAAAAGACCGGAAAGTACTTTTCCGACGCCGCCTACAGCGTGCTCGGAAAGGCCTATCTCAACTCCACGTATATCTCAAAGGGAAAATACAGTCTGACGGCGTCCGACGCGCAGCTCGTCGCCTCGTCATACTGCACTTTCCCGGGGACGAGCGACCACCACACGGGTATGGCGGCCGATCTGTGGGGCGAGGGCGGCGAAGAGGCGTTCGGATCTACCGAAGCCTACGCCTGGCTGACCGCGAACGCCTACAAATTCGGTTTTATCGAGAGATTCCCGGAAGGCAAGGAAAAGGTCACCGGCTCGCCGGCCGAGCCTTCACACTGGAGGTTCGTCGGACAGTATCACGCGGCGGCGATGCACGAATCCGGGCTTTGCCTCGAGGAATACATATCCTCCCTCGGCGGGCCCGGCTGATTCGGGCCGGACAGCGCTGTCTCAGTATGAGGCGTTCGCGCGGTGCGTATCAGCCCTGCGGATCGATCCCGAAGTATTTTTCCATCACCGCCCTGACCCCCAGGGCGGCGCTGGCGCCGTGAGCTCCGCGTTCGAGCACGCACGAGACAGCTATCTCGGGCCTGTCGAGCGGGGCGAAGGCGATGAACACGGCGTTGCTGCTCTGACCGGTGACCTGCGCGGTACCGGTCTTGCCGCCCACCTTTACCGGAAACTTATCAAACGCGGTGACCGAGGCGTTCTCTTCAACGACCCGGCTCATCGCGTTTCTTATCGTCTCGAGCGTCTGTCCCGTCATGCTGAATTCTGCGGCGATCTCCGGCTCCGCCGAAAAGACCGTCGAGCCGCCGAAATCTTTCACCTCGTGAAGCAGGTGTACCGAGTAACGCTTTCCTCCCCCGATGATCGTCGCGGTGTAGTTCGCGAGCTGCATCGGCGTGAAGCGGTTGTACCCCTGACCGATGGCCGTCTGTATCGTCACGCCGCCGGTCCATACGACGCCCAGCTGGCGGGTATAGTCGCTGTCGGCCAGCACGCCGGTCGACTCGTGGACCTCTATGCCGGTCGGCTGCCCGAGTCCGTATGCCCTGCAGTATTTGTTAATATTGTCGATGCCCATGAGCCTGCCGAGCTCGTAAAAGAAGCAGTTGCACGAGACTTCGATCGCCTTCGTGACGTTTATCGCGCCGTGCTTCTGATGCCCGTACGCGTAGAGCCAGCACTCGGGCTGATAGTCGTCGTAATAAGTGTATTTTCCCTCGGTCACGATGACGGTGGCGGGGTTGAATGCGCGGCCGTCTGACATCAGCGTACCGTCGGTCAGCGCTCCCGCCGCGACGCCGACCTTGAAGGTCGAGCCGGGGGCGTATGTCCCCTCGAGCGCCCGGTTGAAGAGCGGAGTCCGCTTGTCGGCGAGGAGCGAACTGTAGTCTGAGCCGAATGTGGAAAGGTCGTATGTCGGGTATGACGCGATCGCCAGCACCTCGCCTGTGCCTATCCTCTCGACGACCATCGCGCCGCTGTTGCAGTCTTCGCCGTCGAGCTTGCCTTCGGTCCTCCCGGCCTCGTCCCTGACGTAGGCTATATTGTCCTCCAGCGCCTTCTCCGCCGCCTTCTGCAGTTCGATATCGAGCGTCAGATACACGTCGAGTCCGGGCTCGGGCTGCTTCGTCACCTCTGCCGAGATGATGTTGCCGTCGGCGTCCTCGGTGATCTTCATCGTGCCGTCCATGCCGCGCAGATAGTTCTCGAACGCCAGTTCGCAGCCGTCGACGCCCACCACCGCCGTAACGGGGTAGCCGAGAGAGGTGTAGTATTCGGCGTTCTCGGCATATATCTTGCTTATCCTTCCGAGTATGTGCGACGCTGTCCCGGGGTAGTGATAGACCCTGCTGTACGAGACGCGGATCCCGGTACCGCGGGCTCCGAGCTCGCGTATGCCGGTGATCTCGCGGATGCCGATGCCGGAGAGCAGATAGTACGGCTCCTCAGCCGAGAACCTGATCGCCTCCATCTCGTATCTCACAGCGACGAGATCTGTCATCCTCGCGTCTGGATACAGCGGCTCACCGTCGCTGCCGAGCATCCGGAAGCGCACAGCCAGGGCCTCGCCGAAGGTTACGGCGTCGACGTCGTCCGGCAGCCCCATGTCACTCCTTATCCTCGCGAACCGCGACGACGCGAGGCTCCCTGAGAGCATCCCGAGGTCGTAATTGTAATACGGATACGTGCCCGAAAGTGGACAGTAGCTCTCGTGCATCAGGTCTCTTATGCCCTCCGCGTCGATATAGTCCATCACCCTGGCTATGACGTCGTTCTGTTCCTGAAGCGAGAGCGTCGCGAGCTGGGAATAGTCGAAGATGAGCGAGTAGACGTATTCGTTTGTGACGAGAGGCCGGCCTTCGCGGTCAAAGATCTCGCCCCTGACGGCCTGAAGGGTGACGTTCCTCGTGCGGTAGTTCTCCTCCTTTACGTCGGGCCCGTCATTCCTCGTGGCGTACAGACG
>CADCPG010000285.1 GCA_902803255.1 uncultured Ruminococcus sp.
CGATGACGGTGGGAGCGAAATAGAGCCTCGGGACATTGACGTAATGCGGCATCTCTTTCACTGCGTGCGGCACGGCCCCGCCGTCTGAGAGCACTCTGCCATTTCTTCTTATTATCAGTACCGCGGCGGCGGCAAGTCCCGATATCAGCACGGCGGCTTCAAGGAAGCTCCCCGCGAGCGAGGCCTGCTCCGGTCCGAGGAAGGCCCGGAACCATTCGTCGGGTATCGACATCATGTTGTTGAACATATGCATGAAGGTGCCCGGCCAGATCGAGCCGCTGCCGGTATAGGCGAGTCCCAGCACGATGCCGGCCGCGAAGGTATAGAAAAACTGCTGGAAATTGCCGTGCATCAGCGCGAAGAGCAGCGCCGAACCGATGACGGCGGTCTTTTTGCCGTAAGGCAGGAGCTGCGAGCAGATGCAGCCGCGGAAGAGGAACTCCTCGCAGAAAGCGGGGACAAGGGCGGTCTGCAGGAACGCGGAGACTATGTCGGTCGGGTCGTGTATCGCCGTATCCTCGTACACGCCGGAGAAATTGATGAACGACACGAAGAGCGAATTGAGATACGCCGCCCCGTATGTTATGCCTATCCCGGCAATGACGACAAGGACGGTGTCGATGCCGCCCGCCGGCCGCAGTCTCATCGGCTCGCGCGACTCCTTCGGGATGAGGATCATCAGCAGAGCCGCCGCGCATAGAAAAGGCGCGGCATACCCGAACGCTGTGACGAACTCGGAGAGCAGGCGGGCGCCGGCCCCCTTCGCTTCGATTGAATCCGCCAGGGCGTACGATATCATGCCGCACAGGATCATAAGCCCCGTGTGGACGAGCATAACTGTTCCGATCTTCAGCATAAGGGATCTGAAGCTTCTCGCGTGATCCCTGTAAGGTCCGCCGCTCAATTCATGTCTCCTGTGTCGCCGGCGTTGCCGGCGGCTGTTTTTTCTCTATAATCCACAAACCCCGCCGTGGGTTCCACGGCGGGGAAAATGTTGCTTTTTCGAGCCGTCAGTGGATAATGACGCGCTCGGTGTCCTTGTCGAAGAAGTGCATGCGGGAAAGATCGAATGCGACTTTGATGGTGTCGCCCGCACGCGATGTCGATCTCGAGGAGACCTTGGCGACCAGATTGACCTCGCCGATGACGAGATGCAGATGGATCTCGGCGCCCATAAGCTCGGTCAGGTCGACGTAAGCTTCGCACTGGCTGTCCTCGGGGATCGAGTTCATGAACATCGGCTCGTCGTGGATCGACTCGGGTCTGATGCCGGCGATGACTTCCTGTCCGATATAGTCCTTGAGCTCGGGAGCGTTGGCCTTTTCGGCGGGCAGCTTGAGCGACTTGTCCTCGAACTCGAAATAAACGTCTTCGCCCTTCTTCTTGAGCGTGCCGTTTATGAAGTTCATCTGAGGAGTTCCGATGAATCCCGCGACGAAGATGTTGCAGGGGCTGTCGTAGAGGTTCTGAGGAGTATCGACCTGCTGGATCAGACCGTCTTTCATAACGACGATCCTCGTGGCCATCGTCATAGCCTCGACCTGGTCGTGCGTAACGTAAATGAAGGTGGTCTGTACATTCTCGTGCAGCTTTGTGAGCTCGGCTCTCATCGATGCGCGCAGTTTAGCGTCGAGGTTCGACAGAGGCTCGTCAAGAAGGAAGACCATGGGTTTGCGGACTATGGCGCGTCCCAGAGCGACACGCTGCTTCTGACCGCCCGACAGAGCCTTCGGCTTTCTGTCGAGAAGGTGGGTTATGTCAAGTATACGGGCTGCTTCCTCAACTCTGCGCTTGATCTCCTCCTTCGGGGTCTTGCTCAGCTTGAGTCCGAACGCCATGTTCTCGAAAACGGTCATGTGAGGATAAAGAGCGTAGTTCTGGAAAACCATCGCTATCTTTCTGTCCTTCGGAGCCACGTCGTTGACGAGCTTGTCGCCGATGAAGAGCTCGCCTTCGGTGATCTCCTCAAGTCCGGCGATCATGCGGAGCGTCGTGGTCTTGCCGCAGCCGGAAGGGCCGACGAGAACGAGGAACTCCTTGTCCTTGATGTCGAGGTTGAAATCGGAAACAGCGGTAACACCGCCCGGATATTTCTTGTAAATGTGCTTTAACGATACGCTTGCCATTAATTAGATCCTCCTTGAAATGCGCACGAACCGAGCGTATCCGGCCCGTATTTTTTTAACATCATATATTATAACGGATTTCGACGAAAAATGGAAGATGGCAAATTTCCGAAAATCGGGCCTCCGTATTGGTGATATTGCACAAAAATGTCAACAAATCGGGCTTTCCGCGATTTTTGAAGC
>CADCPG010000286.1 GCA_902803255.1 uncultured Ruminococcus sp.
CCGAGAAAAAGGGATTTACTCAGGTCCTCTGGCTCGACGGCGTCGAGAGAAAATATATCGAAGAGGTCGGTTCGATGAACGTTATGTTCAAGATCGACGGTGAAATAGTCACCCCGGCGCTCACCGGTTCGGTCCTCCCCGGCATAACCCGCCGTTCCTGCTGCGAACTTCTCCGCGAAAAGGGATACAAGGTATCCGAGCGGCTCATCTCGGTCGACGAGCTGTTTGACGCCGCGAAGTCCGGCCGGCTCGAGGAGGCGTGGGGTACCGGGACCGCCGCCGTCGTCTCGCCCATCGGCTGGCTCAATTACAAGGACAGCGAATATACGGTGAACGGAGGCAAAATCGGAGAGGTCACACAGTGGCTCTACGATACTCTTACCGGCATTCAGTGGGGCAGGATACCGGATACTCACGGCTGGATCCACAAGGTATGCTGAATCTTCCCGAACCGAAAAGGGTGACGCTTTTCTGCGGTCATTACGGCTCCGGAAAAACCAATATAGCCGTAAACTACGCGTTTTATCTGAAAAATGCGGGCTATGACGTCGTCGTCGCCGATCTCGACATAGTGAACCCGTATTTCCGGACCAAGGACAGCGAGGATGAGCTTAAAGCGGCGGGGATAGGCGTGATATCGCAGCAGTTTGCCAACAGCAACGTTGATCTCCCGGCGCTCCCGTCCGAGATATACTCGATAGTTCAGAACAGAAAACGTTACGCGGTGATAGACGTCGGAGGAGACGACAGGGGCGCGTACGCGCTCGGGCGGCTCGTGCCCGGGCTGATCGAGGAAAACGATTACTCCATGCTCGACGTCGTCAACTTTCACCGTCCTCTGACCGGAACGGCGGCCGACGCGCTTGCGGTAATGCGGGAGATTGAGGCTGCCTGCGGGCTCGGATTCAACGGAATAGTAAACAACAGCAATCTCGGCGCCGAGAGCACCCCCGAAACCCTCACCGGGACGTTCGGGAAGGCGGAGGAGCTTTCCGTGAAAAGCGGCGTGCCGCTCTTTATGAACTGCGCGGAAAAGAGCGTTGCGGATAAACTCGGAAACGTTTTTCCGCTTGTTCTTCAGAAAAGATATTATATGTAATGTGAGGTCAGATATGGCAAAAGTCACGTTCAAAACGGATCTCTGCAAGGGATGCGGGCTCTGCGTTTCGGTGTGTCCGAAGCAGATACTCGTCATCGCAAAAGACAAGATCAACAAAAAAGGTCATTCACCCGCCGAAATGACGGATCAGTCAAAGTGCATCGCCTGCGCTTTCTGCGCGACGATGTGTCCCGACTGCGTCATTACGGTCGAGAAATAAAGGAGGATCGGGATATGTCTGAAAAAGTACTTATGAAGGGCAACGAGGCCATCGCCGAGGCGGCGATACGCGCCGGATGCCGCCATTATTTCGGTTACCCGATCACGCCTCAGACCGAGCTTGCCGCGTATATGGCGAAAAGAATGCCTAAAATAGGCGGGGTGTTTCTCCAGGCGGAGTCGGAGATCGCCGCGATAAACATGGTTTACGGCGTCTCCTCGACCGGTAAGCGCGTCATGACGAGCTCGTCGTCGCCCGGCGTTTCCCTGAAACAGGAGGGGATCTCATATATAGCCGGCGCCGATCTGCCGGCGCTGATCGTGAACGTTCAGCGCGGAGGACCCGGACTCGGAGGAATTCAGCCGTCGCAGTCGGATTATTTCCAGGCTACGAAGGGCGGCGGTCACGGAGACTATCATCTCATAGTGCTTACCCCGTCGTCGGTTCAGGAAATGGCGGATCTGACCTCCCTCGCGTTCGACCTTGCCGACAAATACAGGATGCCGGCGATGCTCCTTGCCGACGGTACCATGGGCCAGATGATGGAGCCCGTGGAGCTGCCCGCGGAATCGTGCGCCACGGTGGAAAAGCCCTGGGCCGTCACCGGCACGAAGATGCAGCGTAAGCACAACATCATCAACTCGCTCTATCTCGACCCCGAGGAGCTGGAAAAGACGAACATCGCGCGCTACGAGCGCTACGCCTGTATCGAGGAGAACGAGGCGCGGTGGGAGAGCTGGCAGATGGAGGACGCCGAATACTGCATCGTCGCCTTCGGCATCGCCGCGCGCGTGGCGAAGAACGCCATCACCGCGCTGCGGAAGCAGGGCGTGAAGGTCGGCCTCATCCGCCCGATCACCATCTGGCCGTTCCCGAAGAAGGCCATCGCCGAGGCCGCGCAGCAGGTCCGCGCGTTCGTCTCGGTGGAGCTCTCCATGGGCCAGATGATCGAGGATGTCCGCCTCGCGGAGAACTGCCTGCGTCCCGTGACGCTCTGCAGCCGCGCCGGCGGCATGATCCCGACGCCGGAGCAGATCATCGACACCGTCTTGCGCGTACAGGGAGGGAAGTAACATGGCTGTTGTCTTTGCAAAACCGAAGAGCCTGACCGACGTGCAGCTGCATTACTGCCCGGGCTGCACGCACGGCATCATCCACCGCCTCGTGGCCGAGGCCATCGACGCTTTGGGCATCGAGGGTCAGACCATCGGCGTCGCGCTGGTCGGCTGCGCGGTGCTGGCGTACAATTACTTCGCCTGCGACATGGTCGAGGCGGCCCACGGCCGCGCGCCCGCCGTCGCGACGGGGCTCAAGCGCTCGCTGCCGGAGAACATCATCTTCACCTATCAGGGCGACGGCGATCTGGCCTCCATCGGCATGGCCGAGACGGTCCATGCCGCCACCCGCGGCGAG
>CADCPG010000287.1 GCA_902803255.1 uncultured Ruminococcus sp.
GCCGCCGATTTCACCGATATGTTCGTCATCTCGGAGGAGATCAAGACCGCTCCGTTCGGAGCCGTATGGGACGAGTACTGCCGCAGAGCGGGAGTCCCTGCAGAGGGCGAATGGATGCCTCTGGTCAGAAAATACGAAAAAGAAGTCCTTTTCAAAAGACAGTAAGCGATATTGCGAGGTCGAAATATGCTTTACAAGAAAAATTCAGCAAAGGAGCTCGACCGGGGGCTCTTTGAGAATCCGACGTCCGAATACCGCGGCGCGCCTTTCTGGGCGTGGAACTGCAGGCTCGACGGAAAAGAACTGGAACGCCAGATCGAGATACTGAAGGAAATGGGCTTCGGCGGATTCCACATGCACGTGAGGTCCGGCCTTGAGACCGAATATCTCGGCGACGAATTCATGGACCTGGTTAAGGAGTGCACCGGCAAGGCCGAAAAAGAAAAGATGCTCGCCTGGCTCTACGACGAGGACAGGTGGCCTTCGGGATTCGCCGGAGGGCTCGTCACAAAGGAGGAAAAATACCGCATAAGGTACCTGCTCTTCACCCGCAGGCCGTATGAGAATGACGAGAAAGGCGGGGCTATCCACCATAACGAGCAGAACGTAGCCTCGCGCAGCAACACCGGCAGCAGGCTCATTGCGAGGTTTTCGGTGAAGCTCACGCCAGACGGCTTTCTCGCTGACTACAGAATGCTTGACGAAGGAGAGAGCGGCGACGGCGACATCTGGTACGCATACATCGAGTCTCCGAAGAACAATCCGAGATACAACGGGTATACATACG
The DNA here is from genome assembly GCA_902803255.1 of uncultured Ruminococcus sp. Taxonomy (GTDB): domain Bacteria; phylum Bacillota; class Clostridia; order Oscillospirales; family CAG-272; genus CAG-390. The sequence continues at coordinate 788 of CADCPG010000287.1, forward strand.
CGAACCTCATGGACAAGGCGACTATCGACCGCTTCATCGAGGTGACTCACGAGAAATACTACAAGGCGGTGGGCGATAAATTCGGGACCGTAGTGCCCTCGATCTTTACCGACGAGCCGCAGATGACCTTCAAGAACACGCTTCCCTACCCCGACTCTGACAGGGACATCACTCTTCCCTGGACCGACGATATCGAAGACAGCTTCCGCGAAGCCTACGGGACATCGCTCACCGGAGCGATACCCGAACTCATCTGGGAGCTTCCCGACGGCGTATCGCAGACCCGATACCGCTTTCACGACCATGTGTGCCGCCGGTTTGCCGACGCCTTCGCCTTCAACATCGGCTCCTGGTGCGACAGCCACGGCATAAAGCTGACGGGACATATGATGCGCGAGCCCAGCCTTACGTCGCAGACCACGGCGGTGGGCGAGGTCATGAGATCGCTCTCGGCCTTCTCGCTGCCCGGCATCGACATGCTGGCCGACCGGAGAGAGTTCACTACAGCCAAGCAGGCGGCGTCGGTAGCCCACCAGTACGGCCGCGAGGGCGTAATGAGCGAGCTGTACGGCGTCACCGACTGGAACTACGACTTCCGCGGGCACAAACTGCAGGGCGACTGGCAGGCCGCTCTCGGTGTGACTGTCAGGGTCCCCCACCTCGCCTGGGTGTCGATGAAGGGCGAGGCAAAGCGCGACTACCCCGCAAGCATCAACTATCAGTCGTCGTGGTACAAAAAATACTCCTATGTCGAGGACCATTTCGCGAGGCTCAACACCGCCCTCACGAGGGGCAGACCGCTCATTCGGGTCGGCGTCATACACCCCGTGGAATCGCTCTGGATCCACTGGGGACCTTCGCTCCAGACCGAGGCCGCCAGAGCCCGGCTCGACGGCAACTTCGAGAACGTTACGAACTGGCTCATCTTCGGCGGCATCGACTTCGACTATATCTCCGAATCGCTGCTGCCGTCGCAGTGCGGAAAGGCCGGCTGCCCGCTGAAAGTCGGCGGCATGAGCTACGACGCCGTCATCGTGCCTGGCTGCGAGACGCTGAGAAAGACCACGGTCGAGCGTCTGTCCGACTTCAGAGCGGCAGGAGGAAAGCTCATATTCATGGGCGACGCCCCCGAATACATGGATGCCGCGAAATCGGACGCTCCGTCGAAGCTGGCCTCCGCCTCGGAAAAGATAGAATTCAGCAGATCGGCGCTGCTCGATGCCCTTGAAGACGTCCGCGATATCTCTATCCGCAATTCGAACGGAACTCTCACGACGAACCTTCTCACCCAGCTGCGCTCCGACGGCGGCTGCCGCTGGCTCTTCATCTGCCAGGGCACGAAACCGTACAGCGACGACATATCCTCCCGCCAGCAGATCGACATCGTTCTCCGCGGGCTGTGGCGTCCCGAACTCTGGAACACGCTCGACGGAAGCGTCTCGGCGACAGGTTTCAGGTGCGAGGGCGGGCGGACTTACATCGTTGCCGGACTTTACAACCACGACAGCCTGCTGCTGAAGCTCCTCCCCGCAGCAGAGGGCGATTCGTACACGGCCGCGTCATTGAAGCCCGAACACGTTAAGGAGCACAGCGGGCTTCAGATAAGACACGCAGAATATACCGCCGACGAGCCCAACGCCCTGCTGCTTGACATATGCAGATACCGGCTCGACGGAGCCGGGATTCAGGGCCCTGAGGAGGTACTGCGCGCCGACACGGCGATCAGGCGCGCCCTCGGATGGGGGCCGTGGGGCGGCGGCGCAAACCAGCCGTGGTGCATGCCCGACATACCCGCTGAGCATACCGTCGAAATGAGCTTCGATATCGTGTGCCGTCGCGGCCTGTCCGGCGTAAAACTCGCTCTGGAGAACGCCGGGATCACAAAGATCGTGCTCAACGGCACACCTGTAACCGCCGGTGCAGACGGATGGTATACCGACAGATCGATCGAGACCGTGCCGCTTCCGGAACTGCCGGCCGGAAAGTCGGAGCTTGTTCTCACCTTCCCGTACGGCGAGCGCACCGCGGCGGAGCGCGTATATCTGCTGGGCGACTTCGGAGTTGAACTCAAAGGAAGCGAGGCCGCAATCACGGAGAGACCTGCTGACGTCGGATTCGGCGATCTTTCGGAGATGGGCTTCCCGTTCTACGGCGGCGCGTTCACATACAGATTCGAATTCAATACCGAAGAAAAGAACGTGGAGATCAGGATCCCGCAATACCGCGCGGCGGTATACGAGGTATCGCTCGACGGCGGAGAGCCCGTGACCGGGGCATACGCTCCCTACAGCACTGTCTTCCGCGGCGTCTCGCCGGGCAGACACCGCGCCGAGGTGAAGATCTACCTGTCGAGATACAACGGATTCGGCAGGATACACTGCGCCGACACCAAGGTCGCCTATCCGTCTCCGGGATACTGGAGGACATCCGGCGACTCCTGGTGCTACGAGTACAGGCTCACCGAGCAGGGGATCCTTTCATCCCCCGTCATCAGAGAATTCTCCGACTGAGACCCGTCGAGAAAAAATTTCGATTCTTTTTCGAAAAAGGCTTGCATTTATTCCGCGGTTGTGATATAATATTGCTCGTTTCGGAGGCATAGCTCAGCTGGTTAGAGCGCTACGTTGACATCGTAGAGGTCATTGGTTCAATTCCAATTGTCTCCACCGCGGAAGGCGGCGGACGGATCCACTTGATCCGCCCGCCGCTGTTTTTCTGCTTTTATATTTGTATTTGACATACTCTCTTCTTTATGATAAAATAAATAATTGATTAATTGTTCATGCAAAAGGCAGGTGCATATCACAATGACAAAAACTCGCGACAGAGCCAGGATCAGTGCTCTGCTCCTTCTCGCCGTCCTCCTTGCGGTCCTGCCGGCCGCAGGCTGCGTCGGAGGGGGCCAAGGCGGCGATACTGCAGCCGGAGTCCCGGATACGTCTGACTCCCC
>CADCPG010000288.1 GCA_902803255.1 uncultured Ruminococcus sp.
CCGCTCCGCGACGAACGAGCCGTGACCGTCATAGCCTTTGTCAAAGATAACGCTCTTCCCGTCGGCAGTCAGAATGAACATATCTGATCCGCTGATATCCGGCTGATACACCGTTTCGTTTTGAAGATCGGTGCAGACAAGCTCGAACTCGGTATAATAGTAATACCAGAGTCTTTCACTGTCGTCGATATTCAGGGCATAGCAGTCGAGGATATCACCGTCAGCCTCCCAGAGGATACTTCCGCCTTTATCCCATACGACGAGTCCGCTTGCCCCCAGCGGTTCGTCCTCCCAGCCGTAGTTGCCGAGTACTCCTTCGTCAAAATAGCTTGTGACGATCCTGCCGTCCGAAAGAACGGCGACATCCGCTATACCGTCGCCAAGGCAGAACTGCCTTAAGATGCTCCCGTGGCCGTCGATCAATGCCGCATTGTTCTCACCCGTGCCGTTTATGCGGCAGCACCTTGAAGCCACAAGCAGAAATCCGCCGTCCATAGGCTGCACAAAGTGATAATTCATTTCCTGCGTACCGAGATCATAGAACCGTTCATTCGTGACGGTCTCATTATCCCAGTCGATATCCAGTACGGTGACAAGATACCTGCTGTGTGATTTTGTAGGCACGAACATGCCGTCGATCCGTTCGGGTATCTTTTCATTAAACAGGAAATACAGTTTCCCGTCGGATCCGATCTGCATATTTACGAATCCTTCACGTCCGCAGTTGTATTTTTCAAATATCTTCCGAAGGTCTGTAAATACGGAAAACGAACTCATGTCATCGGTCCTTTCATAAATGATAGAGATTTCCGTTCACGTCATATTATAACAGATTAAAACAAAAAAGTCAATCGACGTACCGCCGCGTTGCAGGCGTCAGGCCGTCGTATTGACTTTTTAGAATTCGATGATCCGGCGTGCGGCCTTGATCTTCCGGTCGCCGAACGGTTCCTTGAAGAAATAAAACGAACGTTTCATGATTCTTTTTTCAAAACGGGTAGACAATATCGATATAATGTGATATACTTTTTTATGATGTTGCATGCTTTTACCGTTCCTCCTCTGCCGGACCGGCGAAACGGAGGACAGGGGTCGAACGAAGCAGGACAGGATGAGAAGGATCCGGCGCAGGAGAAGGAGACAGAGATCAAAATGAAGATAGTGGAAATAAACACGTATCTTGTAAGGCCCAGATGGTGCATGGTCGAAATACTGACCGACGGAGGAGTGAGCGGCTGGGGAGAGGCCGTGATAGAAGGCAAGGCATATACCGTGGCAGCCTGTGTCAGAGAGATGACCGATTACCTTGTAGGAAAAGATCCGGCAGGAATAGAAGATATATGGAACCTGCTTTACAGAGCCGCCTTTTACCGCGGCGGACCGATACTTATGAGCGCGATCGCGGGCATAGATCAGGCATTATGGGATATCAAGGGAAAAACTCTCGGCGTTCCCGTTTATGAACTGCTGGGCGGAAGATGCAGAGACAGCATCAAGGTCTACAGCTGGGTCGGCGGCGACCGGCCTTCCGATGTCGCGGCGGCGGCTAAACTCAAAAAGAGCGAAGGATTTTCCGCTGTAAAAATGAATGCGACGGAAGAGCTGCAGATGATAGATACCTACGACAAGATCGATGCGGTCCTTGAACGAGTCGCGTCGATAAGGGAATCGTGCGGCAGGTATTTCGGGATAGCGATAGACTTTCACGGAAGAGTTCACAAGCCCATGGCGAAGGTGCTGGCGAAAAAACTGGAGCAGTTCGATCCGATGTTCATCGAAGAACCCGTACTTTGCGAGAACATGGAGGATTTCAGAGAAATAGCAGCTTCCTGCAATATCCCGGTGGCGACGGGGGAGCGGCTCTTCTCCAAGTACGATTTCAAGAGACTGCTTACTGCGGGAGGCGTCGATATCATTCAGCCGGATCTTTCGCACGCCGGCGGAATAACGGAAGTAAGAAAGATCGCGGCGATGGCGGAGGCATACGACGTCGCTCTCGCGCCCCACTGTCCGCTCGGGCCGGTAGCGCTCTCCGCCTGTCTCCAGGTTGATGCCGTAAGCTATAACGCCGTCATACAGGAACAAAGCATGGGGATCCATTACAACGTCGGTAAATCTGTTCTGGATTACATAAAAAACAAAGAGGTGTTTGACTTTAAAGAAGGCAGAGTCGATATGCCGTCGGGTGCTGGACTCGGAATCGACGTCAACCGGGAGCTCATCGCCGAAGAAAACAAAACGCCCCACAACTGGAAAAATCCCGTATGGCGTCATATGGACGGAAGCATAGCCGAATGGTAGAGCAAATCAAGTATCCTTCCCGAACGGAGGTTGAAAAATGAGCAGCGGTATCATACAGGAAATCGAGAAAGAAAAGATCATAGTAATAGTACGTGGCGCGGACAGTGATCATATCATTCCTTTGGCGGAGGCGATGTACAAAGGCGGTATAAGATTTCTGGAGATCACATACGACCAGAGCGGAAAGACCTCCGACGCGGAAACGGCCGGGATGATCCGTGCGCTGGCGGCGGAGTTCGGGGGGAAGCTTTGCGTCGGCGCCGGAACGGTGCTGACCGAAAAGCAGGTGGAGCTGACACATGCGAGCGGAGGGGAGTTCATAATATCTCCCGACGTGAACGAAGAAGTCATTCGCATGACAAAAAAACTGCGGATGATATCAGTTCCGGGCGCGATGACCCCCACCGAGATAGCAAAAGCGCACAGGTGCGGCGCGGATTTCGTAAAGATATTCCCTGCCTCGACTCTAGGACCCGCGTATATAAAGGCGGTTAGCGCCCCTCTTTCGGGAATAAAGCTGCTGGCGGTAGGCGGTATCGACGAAAACAATATGAATGATTTTCTACGGGCGGGAGTATGCGGATTCGGAGTCGGTTCCAACATCGTGAACAAAAAGATGATCCGGAATAACGACTGGGACGGAATAGAGCGCCTTGCAATGAAATTCAGGGAAGAACTGTTCCGGACAGATCCCGCGGCTGCCGTCCGGCAAATAAATTCTGAAAACAAGGAGCAGGATAAAAAATGAAAAAGGTAGTCACGTTCGGCGAAATAATGATGCGGCTGAGTCCGGAAGGTTATCTGCGGTTCGTTCAGGCGGATAAATTCGTCTCCACATACGCCGGGGCGGAAGCAAACGTCGCAGTGTCGCTTGCCAACTACGGTGTGCCCGCGGCGTTCGTTACAAAACTGCCCGAACACGAGATAGGTCAGTGCGCGGTGAACAGTTTGAGGAGATTCGGCGTCGATACGTCTCTGATAGTGCGCGGCGGCAGCAGAGTGGGTATATACTATTGTGAAAAAGGCGCGAGCCAGCGTCCGAGCAAAGTCATCTACGACAGGGCGGGCAGCAGCATAGCGGAGGCTGATCCTTGCGATTTCAACTGGGACTGCATTTTAGACGGCGCGTCGTGGTTCCACTTTACCGGTATCACGCCGGCGCTTTCCGACAGTACGGCAAAGATAACTCTGGAAGCGGTAAAAGAGGCAAAAAAGAGAAACATCACCGTTTCCTGCGACCTCAATTACCGCAAAAAACTCTGGACCGCGGAAAAAGCCGGCAGTGTCATGGCGGAGCTTTGCAGCTTCGTTGACTACTGCATCGCCAACGAAGAGGACGCGAAGGACGTGTTCGGGATCGAAGCGGACGGTAGCGATATAACGGCCGGAAAGCTCGACCGCGAAGGCTATGTCTCGGTCGCGAAAAAGCTCACCGGCATGTTCGGCTTCAGGGGTGTGGCGATAACGCTGAGGGAGAGCATATCGGCAAACGACAACAACTGGTCAGGAATGTTCTACACCGGCGGAAAAGCCTGCTTTTCCAAAAAGTACGCGGTGCACATAGTGGACAGAGTCGGCGGAGGCGACAGCTTCGGAGCGGGGCTTATCTATTCGCTGATCAACGGATACGGACCGGAAGACGCGATAGAGTTCGCGGTCGCGGCAAGCTGTCTCAAGCACAGCGTCGAGGGCGACTTCAATATGGTAGGCGCCGATGAAGTGAAAAAGCTCGCGGGCGGCGACGCCTCCGGCAGAGTTCAAAGGTGACGGCAGCCATATAGACCTTACAGGCTCCGCGCTTTGCGCGGAGCCTGTAAGGTGTTTTATGGATTTATCCTGCCCGCTCCCGGATGTTTCCGGTCAGTCTGCCGCAGAACCCTTCCCTTTCGCTCCTCCGCAGCCGAACCTGAGCAGCAGCGCGATGCCCCAGGCGACGAGCAGCACGAGCAGCAGCACGAACGGCACCGTACCGGCTCCTCCGATCGAGAAATGATACCAGTCGGACCGGACCCCGGTCGGGTCGATGCCGAAGGCGAACATGCAACCGATATAGTATACGGCGTACATTAACAGCGGTATCAGCGCAAGGAACGTCTCGCGGAACCTGATCTTCCGCTCCCTCCTCGTGACGCATAAAGAGCACGCGGTAAGGACCGGAACGACGAAATGGAATATGCCGTTCGGCCCCGAGAACATCGGCAGGAAGCCGAAGATGAACACGAGGAAGGATATCACGACTACGAACGTCAGCGACACCGACACCGCAGCGGCGTAGTATACGGTCTCGAACCAGGCGGGCGGCGACGTCCGCTTTTTTCTTATCACCGACAGCTCGAAGAAAACGTCGGCAAGCGCTGCAAAGCCGGCAAAAAGGTTCGAATCGACGGTGAAATACTTGAAGCCGGCTATCCCGCGCGATGACAGCGCGCCCTCCCCGGCAAAGACGAACATGTCGAGCCAGGCGTATGCGACGAGAATGAAGATCGCGGCCGAAATCGCGAGCCTTGCCGCAGGAAGATGATTTTTCATGACCGTTCCGCCCCCGTTCTTTCGATCCTGACCTTCAGCGCATCCCCGCGCATCTCGTAAACGCGGTATCTGCCGTTCCGGTTGCAGTAATATGTATATTCGGGTGACAGTTCCCCGTCGAACGAATACTCGCATACCGAGCCTTCGAATTCGGTCCTGATGAATCCGTCTCCGGCCGTGACCGCGGCGCAGGATCCGCCGTCGAACTCGAGCACGGGGATCATGATCGAGATCCTGCCCGACCGGGATGCAGCTTTCATGAGGAGTCCGTCTGAGCCGATGCGGTATTCTTCGTATACCGTCGCTCCGTCCGGCATATCCCTCTCGAAGCGCAGCGTTATCCCCCTCCCTACATCCGCCTCTTCCTTCGATATCAGCCGCATGGGACAGGCGGCCGCGGGCTTTCCGTCGATGGCCGGGCAGATCGCCATCGGTCCGGGGTTCGGTAGTTCGGTCCGGTACCGGGGCTCAGGGGGAAACGGCACCGACAGGCAGACGCAGGGTGTGCAGCCCGACTTCTGGAGCCTGCCGAGTCCGGTGGCGTCGTAGTGCGGGTCGGCGTCGGTATCGAACTCGGCGAAATATCCGCCGCAGTTCACGGCAGCCTTGTGGAAATGAGGTCCGGTCTCGACGGCGAATCCCCCGTCTGTCGCGTAAGCAGGCAGCGGCTCTGTCCCGGAGTCGGCGTGAGAAAAGGCGAGATAGGCGTTCGACGCCGCCGTGATCATGTATTTGTCGAAATACGCGTATTTTTCGCAGCCGATGCCGCTCTCGCGCGGATAGCGGTTCTTCACATGCGTCAGCTCCGACGGCGCCGCGTCAGACAGCCTCTTCAGCGTATATTCCGACGCCAGTTCCGCGGCGCCCCTCATGCGTCCGGCGTCATATTTCCTTCCCTCAGCGGAAAGGAGCGACGCCGCGGCCTCGAAATAGGCGCAGGACACCGGTTCGTTGAGATACATCTGGTTGCTCCTGCCGCCGAAGGGCATCTCGCCGGTCACCGACTGGAGCTTCGCCGTCAGTTCGGCCGCCTCCAGCACCTTTTCCCGGAGGACGGAGGCATATCTGCCGTCGTAGCCGTCGAGCAGCAGGCATGCGAGCAGTGCCCTCGTCATCATGTCGTACTGCACAGGCTCGTGAGGGTCGCGGTACATGCCGTGAGCGTCGAACCTCCGGAACTGGGAGGCGATCTGGCGGTCGATGAAAGCGTCGTCTCGCACGCCGCAGCACTTCCCGCGCCACAGTTCGCTCAGCGCGCCGAACACGGCCCAGTTGTTCGGGCAGTCCTCCGGAGTCCTCACCACAACATCGTAGCGGGTCACGGGGTCGAAATCGCGAAGTCTTTCCTTCCAGGCTGCAATGAGAGAGCGGCTCACCGTGCCCGCCGCCTCGCAGGCGAGTATGCAGGCGCATATCTCCCTCACCGAGAAATCGTTCGCCGCCGACACGCGGGGCATCGACAGAGTGCATATATCCATTATCCGCAGAAAGCGGTCACGGAGGTCGGTCCTGATGCCCATCGAGTTCAGTATGCCGATGTTCGCCCCGAGGCGCGGGAAACCGTGCTCTGTCAGTCCACCGGACCCGACCCGGGCGATATACCCGTCGATGTCGCGCTCTCCGTAAGCCGAGAGCGACAGCTCCATTATCTTTATGTATCTGTCTGTTCCGGCAGGTATGCCGGTCTGTACGTCAGAGTCCAAGAAATGATCCTTTCCCCCGCCTGCGGGCAGGCGATGAGCCTCCGGAAACGCAGTCCGCGCCGTGTGGCGCGGCACAGGCCGCGCTCTGGCCGGGACTGCCTCCCGGCAGGTGTCTGCCGGGTCATTTTTCCGAATTGTGTTTACTTTTCGATCCGGTTATGCTATAATTGATTGTACTGAAACAAGCCCTTGCCGCGCACGCGTTGGCGGGGGCGGTTTCGGGTAAGACAGCAAAATGTCAATATCCAAAGGAGAAAAAAATATGGAAATGAAATTCTACCGCTGCTCGCACTGCGGCCAGATCATCGCGATCGTAAAGAAGACCGGAGTGCCGGTCATCTGCTGCGGAGAACCCATGAAGGAGATCGTCCCTGGGACCGTCGACGCCTCTCTCGAGAAGCACGTTCCGGTCTTTGAGGTAAAAGGCGGCAAGGTGTTCGTCACCGTCGGCGCCGTCCCGCATCCGATGCTCCCCGAGCATTATATCGAATGGGTGTCGATCCAGACGAAACTCGGCAACCAGCGCAAGGAGCTGAAGCCGGGCGACGAGCCGAAGGTATGCTTCAGCATCTGCGAGGACGACGAGGTCCTGGCGGTATACGCCTACTGCAACCTCCACTCTCTCTGGAAGGCCTGATCCGGACTTTTTAAACGGCTGCGAAAAGAAATGTTTTCGCAGCCGTTTTTTTGATGCCGCCCCAGAGCCCCGTAAACAGGGCTCAGAGGCCGGTCAGTCGTCGGTGCCTGCGACGCTCACGTTTTTCACGAGAAGCGCGTAGGGGCCCTCATATTCGGCCGTACGGTACCTGTCGGTCGAGAACACGAGGCAGTTCTGCGCGTCGGCCAGCTTTCCGTTGACCGAACCGCCGGTCACGGGGACGACCTTCTTCCCGTCGCAGAGGTACCCGAGCCTGATCTCGCCTCCGAAGTTGCCGGTGAAATCGTCGGTCTGGAAATCAGAGAACGCGACGGTCACGAGACAAGGCCGCTTCTTCAGCTCGTCGAAGGACATGCTGCCGGCGCTCACGCACTCGATCTTCGAGAAGTTCCCGGTGGGACGCACGCCGATATAGCGGCAGAATCTGCATGAACCCGTGACGTTCTTCAGTCTGCCGTCCTTCAGCATCAGCGTGTCCTTCATGGGGATGCCTTCGGCGTCGAAGGGCTCGGAAGCCAGAAGCTTCACGGTGAGGTTCTCTCCGCGGAGCCCGCCGTCCTTCGCCTTCGCCGCCTTCTGTACGCGGTCTCCCGGCTTCCAGGTCGAATACCCCGGATATATCATAGCGGCGTTCGATCTTGAGGCGTAGTAAGAGAGCACCTCGGGGATCTGGTTCCCGCACAGCACGACGTCGTATTCTCCGCTTTTCAGGATCTTTTGAGCCTTTGCCCTGTCCTTGACGAACTCAAGGGCCTCTCTGACTCTCGCGGTCAGCGATTCGGGGTCGATCCCGTCGTACCCGAATCTGAAATGCATCTCGACGTCCTCGGGCTGCTTGCACTGCACGACGAACTCGCCTTTGACGGTCCCGGTCGTCCAGCGGACGTCGGTGCCCCATGAGGTCACGACGCGCTTCGATGACTCCTCGAAGAACATCTCGGCCGAATTCAGCCGGGCGGTGCGGAGCCTGTCGGCCGCGAAGAGCGCCTTTATCATGATGCTCTCGCCTTCTCCGATGACGCGGCTGCCGGTATCACGCCTGCCGCGCTTAGGATCTGGCTGCTCGTAATCCGGGTTCATCGCGGCCTCAGCGGCCGTCTTTGCGTCGGAAATGAGGCTGTCGATCGCGGCCGGCTTCATTCCCGGAGTGACGGTGACCGAAGATGCTCCCTTCTTGCCGTCCCGGCTGACGTAAACCGTCACTTCGCACTTTTCGGTGTCTTTCGATCTTCTCGTATCGAGCTGCTTCTTTATGAAGAAATACTCGGAACTTCTGGTCACGACATCGACCGCGCGCCACTCGCCTATCCCGAGACGCGAGAGCGAAGACTTTATCCTGTAAATCATACGGCTCATTTTTATATCTCCTGCTGTAATTCTGTTTTATTCGCGCCCGCCGTTGTCAGCCGAGCCTGATGCGTGCTTTCATGCAGGGGCCGCCGTCCGAGACCTTGACCCATTCCTTGTAGCCCTTGCCGCAGTATCCGCCGCCGCCGAGCCTTACATCCCTGCCCATCGCGGAGACCGAACGGAGCAGATCCGGGACATATCCGGTGAGCACTATCGGCGAGAAGATCCTTCCGGTGAGCTTTCCGTCCTTTATCTCTCTTGCTATGTTGACCATGCACTGGATGCCCCAGTTCTTCGGGTCCTCCATGCCGCTCGAGGGATTCTCGAGCAGGAAGCCGTATTTGACCGACTTTATCATGCCGGCCAGCGTCGATCTTCCCTTCTCGAAATATGTGTTCGTCATGCGGGTGTATGCCTTGCGCTCATAGCTCTCGCGCCTGCCGTTTCCGGTGGGGGAGGTGCCGAGCCTCGCGGCGCTGAGCGAATCGCACATGCCGCCCCTGAGTATCCCTTTGTCGATTATGAGGGTGTCAGACGTGAGAGATCCCTCGTCGTCGAAATAGGCCGTCGCCACCTCGTTCACCGCGGAACCGTCGTGCATCGACACGAGGTCGGAGGCGACTCTGTCGCCGACGCAGTAGGCGGCCAGCGCCCTGTCCTTGACGAACATGTCCATCTCGACGCCGTGTCCGAACGCCTCGTGGACGATCATGCCGGTGACTTCGGGGTCGCAGATGCAGTCGTACTCTCCCGGTACCATCGGCCGGCTGTCCAGCAGCTCGAGGGCCACCGACGCCATATCGCCGACGGCGGCTTCGGCCCTGTCGAGGACCTCGATCCCGCCGAGACCCGAGAACGAACGGTAGTAGTCCTTGATCTCGCCGTCGCGCGACGCCAGGGCGACCATCGAGGCCACCGTCCACATCACAGTCTGGTCAAGATCGCGGTTCTCTGAGATGAATATCTTTCTGTAGGCGCGGTATGAGACTCTGCACATGAAGTCGAGCAGTCCCTCTGTCTCGAGGCCCTTCGCTCGTATAGCGGTCAGCCGGTCGAGGATCTCCCTGTCCGAAAGGGCGCGCGGGTCGGTCCTGAAGCGGGTCTTCTTCCGGAGCACGGCGGGCTCGTCGGCCGGGACAGGTGTCGGCAGAGGCGTTACGGCGCCCCCGCAGTTCTTCGCCTGTGCGGCTGCCGTCTCCTCGACCTTTCTTATGATTCCAGGGATCATCTTCGCCGAGAATTCGTTGAACGAATACTCCGCGCATCCCGTGCCGTCGAACACTCTGACGACGTATCCGCAACCGCCCATGGATGAGCCTGTGATGACGGATCTGCCGCTCTGCGACACGCTCCAGCCGCGGTTGTCGTCGGCCACCGCGAGCACCGAGGCGTAGGCGAATTTTTCGCGCAGCCCCGCTACCAGCTTTTTCAGAGCGGGACGCTGCCTGGCAATTGATGAAAACATTTCTTCCAAATTCCTTTCCGATCTCTGTTTTCGGGCTGAGTATTTAAAACTTGAGATTATTATACTATTTACTCTCTGATTTGTCAAGAAAACGCGCCGGGGCGAAAGAAAAGACGGCAGCCGGAGTCGCCGTCTTTAATTGAGTTTGACCCGTCTTTCGCTGGTTCAGCCGGAGACTTCGGCCTGCCGGTCGGCGTTTCTCACCGCCTCGGCGAAGTCCGTCATCTTGGCGGCGTCCTTGTATCCGCCGGTCTCGATGCCGGAGCTCACGTCGACACCGAAGGGCCGGATCCGCTCTATCGCGATACCGACGTTCTCCGGAGTGAGTCCGCCGGCGAGTATGAACTGCCTTCCGGGATCGGTCAGCATGCTCCAGTCGAGCTGCTTTCCGCTGTCGGCCCCGGTGTCGAGGAGGATGTAATCCGCCGGACAGTTTTTGACTCTCTCGATATCGTCCGGCGTCCTGATCCTGAACGATTTTATGACCGGCCTGTCGATCTTTGCCTTGAGTTTGGATATGTAGTTCCTGTCCTCTCCGCCGTGAAGCTGCACCGCGTCGATGATCCCGGCCTTAACGAGTTCGACGATGAAAGAGGGTTCGTCGTTCATGAATACTCCCACGGCGCTGATGCCCGGGTCGAGCATCCTGCGGAAGACGTCGGCGAGATCGGGTGAAACGCAGCGCTTGCTGTTGGGGACGAACACGAACCCGATGAACTCGGGCATGAGCCGGTTGGCGGCCTCTATATCGCGGGCTCTGGTAAGTCCGCAGAATTTGATCTTTGTACTCAAAGCGGTCTATCCTCGCTTTCGTGATTCATTGACGGATCGGTACTTAAAACACCTTTCGCTCCCGTTCGTATTATACTACCCGCAATTATATTTGTCAAGTCTTTTCGGGCCGATATTTGCGCGGCGCGTGCGGCGTTTCCCCTCGGCGCACAAAAACCCGCCGCGGCACGCGATAATGATTGATTAAACAAGGCAAATATAGTATAATAAAAGTGACAGAAAGGACACCGTACCGCGGAGCGGACGGACAGAGTGAAAAAACATGATTATGACTGCGGAATTCAAGACGGGCTCATACGACTGCGACTTCAACGGTAACATGTCCGTGAGCTCGGTCATGCGGTATCTTCAGGAAGCCGCGAACCTCGAACACGAAAAATACGGCCCGACTATCGGCGAGATCAGACGCGGAGGACACGCGCTCATCCTCACGCGCGCCGCTCTCGACGTCTATGTCCCTCTCGGGGCTCCGCGCCGCCTGACCGTAAGGACCTGGCTCGCCTCCTCCGGCGGATTCGTATTCGACCGGAACACGGTGATGTACGAAAGCGGAAAGAAAGTAGCCGCCATGAAAACGGTCTGGGGCGTCATCGATACCGACACGCGCCGCCTCGCCAGAGTCGACACGGTGCCGCTGGGATTCGGCACCGACGAAGAGGCGCTCGAACTGTCCGCCCCGCTGCGCGCGAGGCCGGGGAAAGACGCCGTGTTCTCTGAGCTCGGAAAGCACAGGGTCGTCTATTCCGACTGCGACGAGAACATGCACATGAACAACACCGTTTATCCCGCGATGTTCCTGGGATACCTTGACCCCCGCGCGATGCTCGGCAGATACGTGTCGTCGATGACGGTAAACTATCAGAACGAGGCGCCCGTCGGTTCCGCATTCACAGTTCTCTGCGCGGAGGAAGGCGGATCGTGCTGGTTCCGCAGCATAAGAGCGGACGGCTCCACAGGGACCGAGGCGCGTATGGTCTTCTCCGATCTTCCCGTCAAATAAAACAGGCACACCGCATTCCCGTACCGGCCCGCCGGCGCGACGCATATCAGACCTGACAGATATCCCCGGGACGGAGACCGTCCCGGGGATATCTGTCACCGGATCCTGTCCGCAGATCGGACGGGACCGTTTTTTATGCGTCCTTTAAAGTCAGCGGCGTGCCTTCCAGGCGAAGCCCAGAACGGCGGCCACAACGACTATGCCTCCGAGCGTGACGGAAGCGCAGCCCTTTTCCTCGGTCTTGCCGGTCGTCGGAGCGGCGGTGGTCACGGAAGGCTCGGCGGTGGTGCCGGCATTGGCTGTGGGAGCTTCGGTCCCGGGTTCCTTGCTCGTTACGGGAGCCTTGGTCGTTACGGCCTTGGTGGTCGGCTCTTCGGTGGTGACCTCGGGATACACGTAGGAGGCAAGCTCGGCGTCGGTCAGAGCGGCCTGTACGTAAGCACCGGCGTAGTTGAGTCTCGAGCCGTTGACGGCATGGAGATCCTCGGCGCCGCTGTATTCAAGGTGCCAGTATTCGAAGGTGTGCTGGCCCTTCTTGAGATCCATGACGATGTTGTAGTAGTAGCAGAGCTGGAAGAACTTGGAGTTCACACCGTTGGCGGTAGTGATCTCGGCGGCCTTCGCCTCTTCAATGGAATAGGTGTAGGAATAGTCTCTGAAAACGCCGAGCGTGTCGGAGATGTTCACCTGAACCTTCTCTCCGCCGTCGACCGAGATCGAGAATCCTCTGTCCTTGGCGTCGTTGCCGACGTTCTCTTCCTTGATCTGGGCGCAGCCGACCACCACGAATTCGTAGAGGCCGTCTTCCTTGATCTCGAAGTCATAAGTCATGGGGCCTGAGATGTTGGACCAGATGCAGGGATACATGAAGAGAGCGCCTTCCTTGTCGGCGTCGATCCAGAAGTTCTGGTCGTTGTTGAAGTTCGTCCATCCGGTGTCGCCGACAACGGTGATCTGGCGTGTGCCGGTTCCGGGAGCGGACCAGTCGGCTGCCTTCGTATCGTTGGTGTAGTCGTTGGCGTCCATGAAGATGGCGTCTGCTCTCACGATCGGGAGCTTGTTCTGATACATCTCGATGACGGTGGCTACCTTGACCTCGTCGGTGATGTCTCTGGCCTTCGCCGCGGATGTGGCGGATGCCGGCAGGCACATTGTGACGGCGAGTGCAAGGATAAGCACGGCTGTCATGATCTTTTTCATTTTGTTTCCTCCTATGGTGGATGATAAAAATTGTCTTGTGAGCGTTGTCCGCTCCTGTTCTCAATAAAATTATACACAACGGGAGCGCGGTTGTCAAGCGGATATTTGTCGAAACGGCGCCTGTTACGGGTAATAATTGCAAAAAAGTATTATTTTACAATTATTTTTCAATAATATGATCCCGCGAACCGGTGATCATCTGCCGAGGTTGTCGGTGATGCCGACGGTCCTGCTCGTGTCGTAGCAGGAGAACACTTCCGCGACGTTCGACGGACGGCTCTTCGGAGTGAGCAGGCTCACCACCGGTACGATAACGAGACCGCCTACCATGGCGAAGACTCCGGAATAGATCGAGTTGCGGAAGACGAACGAGATCAGAGGCACCGACGATACGTCGAAGGCTCCGAGCGAGACGAGCAGCTGGAAGATCTCGAGTCCGGTGCCCCAGACGAACGACGCGATGACGGCCGCCTTCGACGTCTTCTTCATATACAGTCCGTAGAGGAAAGGCGCGAGGAAAGAACCCGCGAGAGCGCCCCACGAGACGCCCATCATCTGAGCGATGAACACGTTTTTGCTCTTCGCCTGGAAGATGGCTATAAGCGCCGAGATGACTATGAAGACGAGTATGAAGGACCTCATGACGATCATCTTCTTTTTCTCCGACATTTCCTTTTTCGGGAAGAGCGGGTTTATGAAGTCGAGCGTTATCGTCGAGGCGCTCGTCAGCACCAGCGACGAGAGGGTGGACATCGATGCCGACAGCACCAGCACTATCACTATACCTATGATCGCGGGCGAGAGGGTCGACAGCATATGGGGTATTATGGCGTCGAAGCCTTCCGCGGCGACGTCCACGCTGTAAAGTCTTCCGAACCCGCCGAGAAAATAGCATCCGCCGGCTACGATCAGTGCGAAAACGGTCGAGATGACTGTCCCCTTCTTGATCGAGTCCTCATTCTTTATCGCGTAGAACTTCCCAACCATCTGGGGCAGTCCCCAGGTGCCGAGAGAGGTCAGCAGCACGACGAACAGCAGGAAGACGGGGTCCTTGCCGAGGAACGACGCGTATTCCCATCCGCCGTTCTCGCCCGTCGCGAGCTTCTCCATAGCCGCGCTCAGGCCTCCGTTCGCCTTTATCACCGCGATGATGACCGCGGCGATGCCGCCCAGCATAATCATGCCCTGTATGAAGTCGTTGAGGGCGGTCGCCATATACCCGCCTATCACGACGTAGGTGCCCGTGAGCACGGCCATGATGATGACGCACACCGAGTAGTCGATGCCGTTGTATGCCATCGAGAAGAGCCTCGAGAGGCCGTTGTAGAGCGACGCGGTGTAAGGCACGAGGAAGATGAAGGTTATGACCGACGCCGCGACCTTGAGGCCGGGCGAGAGGAATCTCGAGCCGAAGAAGTCGGGCATCGTGCGGCTCGACAGATGCTGTGTCATGATCCTGGTGCGTCTGCCGAGTATCAGCCACGCCAGCAGCGAGCCGATGAAGGCGTTGCCGAGGCCGATCCAGGTCGATGCGATACCGAAGTTCCAGCCGAACTGTCCCGCGTAGCCGACGAAGATGACGGCGGAGAAATAAGAGGTGCCGAAGGCGAAGGCCGAGAGCCAGGGGCCGACCGACCTCGAGCCGAGCACGAATCCGTTCACGTCGGAGGCGTGTTTTCTCGACCTGATCCCGATAAGCGTCATCCCGGCGAAGAACACGACGATGAGCGCCGTGGTGATGATCATTGTTGGATTCATAATAAATCACTTCCTGTCGTTGCGCGCGGCTTCCGCCCGGCGCGCGAATTTGATGAAAGTCCGGAACGGTGAAAAATAAAGCGGTTTTTATGAGAGTTCGTATTTGAAGGAAATGCAGGCAAGGACGAAAGGGGCCGCGCTCTCGGTCCGGAGTATCCGTTTTCCGAGCGAGACGGCAGTGAGCCCCCGCTCCGCGGCGTATCCGGCCTCGGAGAGCGAAAAACCTCCCTCGGGACCGATGATGAAAGAGAGAGAAGACGGCGGGCTGCCGGGGAGCGCGCGGCCTATCGGCGTGTCGGTCTCGCCCTCGTAGCAGAAGAGAGATATGTCAGACTTCGCGGCGGAATCGGCCGCCTCGCGGAAACCCGCGGGCTTCTCTCCCCCTCCGCAGAACGAGACGGCGGGGACGATCCCGCGTCCGCTCTGGCCCGCGGCCTCGGCCGCGATCCTGCGGTAGCGCTCGAGTTTTCCGGCGTTCTGCGCATCGGCGCGCAGTATCGACCGCTCCCCTTCGAAGAGCACGATCTCCGACGCCCCGCATTCCACCGATTTTCGGATGGCGGTATCGAGGCGGTCCCCCTTGACGAGCGCCTGATACACGGTGACTGCGAACGGCATCTCGCTGACGCTGCGCCGCCTCTCAGTCACGCGCAGCAGCACCTGCCCGCCCGAGAACGAATCGATGACGCATATGATATCGCTGCCGCTGCCGTCGCAGACTGTGAGAACGTCGCCGACCGCCATCCGCAGCGAGCGGGATACGTGATACGCGTCGCCGCCGGAAAGGGCGATGACGTCGCCGCGGCAGTCGGAAGGAGGCAGAAAGAACCTCGGCATGAGAGTCTGTCAGACGAAGAACTCGTCGATGGCGTGT
Organism: uncultured Ruminococcus sp.; assembly: GCA_902803255.1. GTDB lineage: Bacteria > Bacillota > Clostridia > Oscillospirales > CAG-272 > CAG-390. The sequence goes on from CADCPG010000288.1 coordinate 15,631, forward strand.
CCGTCGGCCCAGGGCATCCCGACGCCCAGCACTCTCGCGTATGTCGGGGCTTCGTCGACGGTGGGCCTGCGCTCGAGCACGACGCCCGGCTTTATGTCGGGACCGTATCCGATGAACACCGGCTGCGGGCCCTTGTCGGGATAGTAGCCGTGAGTCGCTCTGCCGAAGCGGTAGTCGGAAAGGTCGAGCGGCCGCACGATAGGTCTTGTCCAGCCCTCGGCGAACGATGAGTACCCGTCGGTCTCGAGGACGAACGAGAACCTGCCGGCGAGATGCTCGAGCTTCTCCGCCTCCTCGGCGGTATAGACCTCGCCTATGCCGTAGATGCCCTCGTCGCGCATATGTTTCAGCACTGCGTACGTCCTGTCGTACACCTCCCGATCAGACGGGTCCTTGAGGATGATCTGCGCCGACATGCCGGCCGACAGGCAGTATGCCTTCCAGTCGACGAGTGTCCCGTCGGGACCAACGTCGATGAGCCCGTTGTCGGCGAGGATGACGTTCGGCTTGACCGACCTCACTATCTCGAGCTGACCGTGGTCGGAGGTGAGGAAGAAATCGGTGTCCTCATAGACTCCGGCCTCCTTCGCGGCCTCCATGAGATCGAAGAGCCAGCGCTCGGCGTCGTCGCAGCCGCGTCTGATCAGATCGTTGAAGAGTCCGCTGCGGTGCCTGAACGAATCCAGATCCCCGGTATGGAGCATCAGCAGATGCGGCCTGTAGCGCTTTATCATGTCGCACGCGACTTCGACGAGGAAGTCGTCGGTGCCGGGATGGCTGCGGATCTTCACGTCACCGATGTGAGGCTCGATGCACTCGTCCCAGAGCTTTTCGGTGGTCCCCGCCCTGAGGAAGGCCTCTTTGTTCGTCTCTTCGGGCGTCTGGGGCCAGTATTCGGGGAAATTGTAGTCGATGTATTCGTGTCCGGCGGTCACCGGCCAGAAGACGCAGGCGGTGGTAAGGCCGGCCTTTTTGGCGGCCGTAAAGATGTCGGGGCACTTTATGGCCTTTGCGAACCAGTTCCAGGGGACGTTTTTCAGCATGCCCGGGTGGAACTCGGAATTGTTGTATACACCGTTTTTGTCGGGATAGCATCCGGTCGACATCGCCGTGTGCGCGGGATATGTGACCGTCGGGTAGATCGTGCGGGTGCGTTTGACCATCGCGCCGCCTGAAACGAGATCGGCGAACCTCTTCGACTTTCCGAGAAGATATTCGATATCCTCGTATACCATCGCGTCGCATGAAAAAACTACGGCTCTTCTCTGTGACATCCTTGTTTTCCTCTTTCAGTTGCAGTTGTAAATCTTTGTCGGCGTCATGTGCGTGACGCGTGACGGCGCCCCGTCAGAACAGTCCGCTGATCGTCCCGTCGGGCGAGACGTCTATCTTTTCGGCGGAAGGTACTTTCGGCAGTCCGGGCATCGTCATTATGTCGCCGGTCAGCGCGACGGTAAAGCCGGCGCCGGCCGAGACCTTGACATTGCGCACCGTGACTTTGAACCCCTCGGGAGCGCCGAGCTTCGCCGGGTCGTCCGAGAAGGAATACTGGGTCTTCGCGATGCAGACGGGCAGTCTGCCGAAGCCGAGAGATTCAAGCTCCGCGATCTGCTTTTCGGCCTGCGGGGTGAAGATGACGCCGTCGCCGCCGTATACGCGGGTCACGACCGCCTCTATCTTCTGCGCTATGCCTGATTCGTCGGGATAAGAATACCTGAAGGTCTTCCTGCTGTCGCCAAGATCGCACAGCCGCACCACTTCGCGGGCAAGTTCGACGCCGCCGGCGCCGCCGTCCGCCCAGACGGTCGAGAGCACGGCGTTCACGCCGAGCGCGGCGCAGCTCTCGCGCACAGCGTCGATCTCCCGGTCGGTGTCGGTCGGGAATCTGTTGACCGCCACGACGCAGGGCAGCCCGTAGACCTCGCTTATGTTCCTCACGTGACGCAGGAGGTTCGGCAGTCCGCGCTTCAGCGCACCGATGTCCTCTTTCGCGAGTTCGGTCTTCGGCACTCCGCCGTGGAGCTTGAGCGCGCGCACCGTGGCGACGATGACCACGGCGTCGGGAACGAGCCCCGCGGAGCGGCATTTTATGTCGAGAAACTTCTCGGCTCCCAGATCGGCGCCGAATCCCGCCTCCGTGACCGCGTAGTCGGCGACGTTCATCGCCATTCTCGTCGCGATGACGGAGTTGCAGCCGTGCGCGATGTTGGCGAACGGGCCTCCGTGCACGAACGCGGGGGTCCCCTCGAGCGTCTGAACGAGGTTCGGCTTCAGGGCGTCCTTGAGCAGGGCCGTCATGGCTCCGACGGCCTTGAGATCGGAGGCGGTGACAGGCTTTCCGTCGTACGTATAGGCGACGATGATCCGGCCGAGCCTCTCCTTGAGGTCGGAAAGCGACGACGCGAGGCAGAAGACCGCCATTATCTCGGACGCGACGGTGATGTCGAAGCCGTCCTCGCGCGGCGTTCCGTTGACCTTTCCTCCGAGGCCGTCGACGATGAACCGGAGCTGCCTGTCGTTCATGTCGACGCAGCGCTTCCATGTGATCCTGCGCGGATCGATGCGAAGCGCGTTTCCCTGCTGGATGTGGTTGTCGAGCATCGCGGCGAGCAGATTGTTCGCGGCGCCTATCGCGTGGAAGTCGCCGGTGAAATGGAGATTGATGTCCTCCATCGGGACGACCTGCGCGTATCCGCCGCCCGCGGCTCCGCCCTTGATCCCGAACACCGGTCCGAGCGAGGGCTCCCTCAGCGCGACGCAGACCTTCTTCCCTATCCTCGAGAGGCCGTCGGAAAGGCCGACGGTGGTCGTAGTCTTGCCTTCGCCCGCGGGTGTGGGGGTCATCGCCGTGACGAGCACCAGATGTCCCGGCTTCTTCCCGGCGTTTTCAGCGGCTCCCGGGAGTATCTTGGCCTTGTATTTTCCGTAAGGCTCGACGAACTCCTCCGGGATGCCGATGCGCGCGGCGATCTCGTATATCGGCCTCATTCTGCAGGCCTGGGCTATTTCGATGTCAGTCAGATGTGCCATTCCGTTTCCGTCCTTCTATGCTTAATTATTTTATGCGTGATATTCATCCGCGAAAATACTCAGCGGCAGATTCGAACATGCCGATGTCGTATCTTCCCGGCACGTTTAGGTAGAGGCCCGCCCCGGTGCGCTCGCTGTGCCCCATCTTTCCGAACACCCTGCCGTCGGGGGAGGTTATGCCCTCCACCGAAAAGGCCGAGCCGTTGGGGTTCACCTCGATGTCGTCGGAGACGTTTCCGGAGATGTCGCAGTACTGCGTCGCGATCTGGCCTCTGCGTGCGAGTTCGGCGACGCATTCGGCGGACGCGAGGAACCTGCCCTCTCCGTGGGAGATCGGGACGCTTATCACGTCGCCCGGAACGACCTTCGAGAGCCACGGGGACATATTCGAGGCGATCCTCGTGCGAACGATCTTCGACTGATGCCGGCCGATCGTGTTGAAGGTGAGAGTGGGGCTGTCGGGGCCGGTGTCGGTGATCCTGCCGTAAGGCAGAAGGCCGAGCTTGATGAGCGCCTGGAATCCGTTGCAGATGCCGCAGACGAGGCCGTCGCGCCGGTCGAGCAGGTCTTCGACCGCCGAGGCGATATCGGGGTTGCGGAAGAAAGCGGTTATGAACTTGCCGCTGCCGTCGGGCTCGTCGCCGCCGGAGAATCCGCCGGGGACGAATATCGCCTGCGCGTTCTTCACCGCTCCTGCGAATCCCTTCGCGGACTCGGATATCGCAGCCGGCGTCAGGTTGCGTATGATGAACACTTCCGCGTCCATCCCGGCGCGCCTCACGGCCGCAGCGCTGTCGTATTCACAGTTGGTCCCGGGGAATACGGGGATAAGGACGCGCGGACGGGCCGTCTTCACGGCCGGCGCCGGGCGTTTCCCCTCAAAACAGTAAGTGAACGTCTCGCAGGCTGTCTTCGCGGCGCCGCGCGTCTTCATGGGATAAACGCTCTCGAGCCTGTCCTCATAGATCTCGTCGAGCACTTCGCGTCCGACGGTCTCCCCGCGGAAACTCATCTGCCCTCCGCATGTGACGCGTCCGAGCCTGCGGAAGCCCGCCGCGGCGAACATATCCTCCGTACCCGGAGCGGCCTCGGCTATCATCGAGCCGCAGCGCCTGCTGAACAGTTCCGGGAGTGACTGCGAGCCGTCGAACTCGAATCCGTATCCGCCGCCGCAGATCATCCGGTAGACCGCTCCCGCGGCTCCGCCGTATCCCGGCGTATACGCGGCTCTCACGGCGCCTCTGCGTGACAGTTCCGAGAGGGTGTTCCAGACCTTCATCTGGGAATCCGGGACCGGAAGTCCGTCCCTGTATTCCGGATCGATGACGAAAAGACTGTCACCCGGCTCTTTTATGTCGCCCGTCACGATGTCGGACGTCTTCGAGAGCGTCACGGCGAACGAGACGAGCGTCGGCGGGACGTCGAGGTCCTCGAACGAGCCGCTCATCGAGTCCTTGCCGCCGATGGCGGCAAATCCGAAGTCCTTCTGCGCGCGAAGGGCGCCGAGCACTGCGGACAGCGGCTTGCCCCAGCGTTTCGGGTCGGTCCCCGGCTTCTCGAAATATTCCTGAAGAGTGAGATATATCTCCTTCGTGTCCGCCCCGGAGGCGATCAGCTTCGAGACCGATTCGACGACCGCGAGATATGCCCCGCGGAAAGGGCTCTTCTCCGAGACCGCGGGATCGAAGCCCCACGACATCAGCGAGCAGCAGTCGGTCGAACCGTCTTCAAGGCTCACCTTCTGCACCATCGCCCCGGACGGAGACCGCTGTCTCTCGCCGCCGAACGGCATGACGACAGTACCCGCTCCTATGGTGGAGTCGAATCTCTCGGCAAGTCCGCGCTTCGAACAGAAGTTCAGCGAGCCGCACAGCTTCTTCATCCCGCCGGCAAAGCTCTCCGGCGGAAGCTCGCCGGGATCGCGCGGCGGTTCGGTCTGTACGCTTATGTGCTTCTCGGCGCCGGCCGTGTCGAGGAAGGCACGGCTGATGTCGACGACCTTCTGTCCGTTCCAGTGCATGACGAGACGCGGCTCTTCAGTGACTTTCGCGATGACGGTCGCCTGCAGGTTCTCGGCCGCGGCGAGGGCGAGGAAGGCATCGGCGTCCTCCGCCGCCACGACGGCCGCCATCCTCTCCTGCGATTCGGATATGGCGAGTTCGGTGCCGTCGAGGCCCTCGTATTTGCGGGGGACGGCGTCGAGATCGACCGAAAGGCCGGGTGCCAGCTCGCCGACGGCCACCGATACGCCACCGGCTCCGAAGTCGTTGCATCTTTTGATCAGCCTCGACGCGGCGGGATTCCGGAACAGCCGCTGGAGCTTCCGCTCCTCGGGGGCGTTGCCCTTCTGAACCTCGGCGCCGCATGTCTCGACCGACTTTTTGTCGTGGGCCTTCGACGAACCGGTCGCTCCGCCTATCCCGTCGCGTCCGGTCGCTCCTCCTATGAGGATC
>CADCPG010000289.1 GCA_902803255.1 uncultured Ruminococcus sp.
CAGTTGGCTAGAGCGCCAGGTTGTGGCCCTGGAGGTCATGGGTTCAAGCCCCACTACTCACCCCATAAATCAAAGCAGCGACGGCACGGCCGCCGCTGTTTTGATTTATAGAGAAGCAAGAGGGCTTGAAGCCCTGATTTTGGCCTGCCAAAATCAAATGGACCGGCACGGAAAGCAGTTTATCTGCGCAGGGGCGGAAGGCCGGGCCCGGGTTCAAGCCCCACTACTCACCCCATATCGTGATGCCGCGGCAAACGCCGCGGCATCTTTTTTTCGCCGCGGCCGGGGCACACTGGCACCTTTGCGGCCATTATATCGTACCACTTGGGCTGTTTGTGCCCGAAATATGAATATAATCATGAATATTCATCGAAACAGGAGTGATATTCTGAATATTTGACCTATATATTGCTTTTTTTCTTCATTTTGACTTGACATATCGCCGCGGTTGTTGTATAATATCGCCTATAATATTGAAAAACGCCGGTGAAGAGCGGACGGAGCCACCCGCCCGACTGCACGAATGACATCAGGATACCGGCAACAGTGAAAAGGGAGAGAAAGACGCAATGGCAAAGAAAAAGATCAAAAAGATAGTGCTTGCCTATTCGGGCGGCCTCGATACCTCGGTCATCATTCCGTGGCTCAAGGAGAATTACGGCGACCCCGAGATCATAGCGGTATCGGGCAACGTCGGACAGGCGGACGAACTCGAGGGACTGGAGGAGAGAGCGCTCAAGACCGGCGCGTCGAAGCTCATCGTGGCCGACCTTGTTGATGAGATGGTGGACGATATAATCATCCCCGCTCTCAAGATGGACGCGAAATACGAGACATACCTCCTCGGAACCGCCTTCGCCAGGCCCGTGATAGGCAAGAAGCTCGCCGAGATTGCGATAGCCGAAGGCGCCGACGCCATCTGCCACGGTGCGACGGGCAAGGGCAACGACCAGGTGAGGTTCGAACTCGCGATCAAGCGCTTCGCACCCGGTATGAAGATCATCGCCCCGTGGAGGGAGTGGTCGATAAAGTCGAGGGAAGAGGAGATCGACTACGCCGAGGCGCACGATGTCCCGCTGAAGATCTCCCGTGAGACCAACTATTCCAAGGACAAGAACCTCTGGCACCTGAGCCACGAGGGCCTCGACCTCGAGGATCCCTCGAACGAACCCGACTACGACAAGCCCGGCTTCCTCGAGATGGGCGTTTCCCCGCTCAAGGCTCCCGACAGTCCTACATACATTACGCTTGATTTCGAGGCCGGCGCTCCCGTTGCTCTGAACGGTGAAAAAATGAAGGCATCGAAGATCATAGAGAAGCTCAACGCGATCGGCGGAGCCAACGGGATCGGGATCATCGATATCGTCGAGAACAGGCTCGTCGGCATGAAGGACCGCGGAGTGTACGAGACTCCGGGCGGTTCGATACTCTATTTTGCCCATGAACAGCTCGAGATGCTGACCGTCGACAAGGATACGCTCCACCTGAAGAAGAAACTGTCCGTCGACTACGCCGACCTTATCTACAACGGCAAGTGGTACACGCCGCTACAGGAGGCGCTGACGGCCTTCGCGAACAAGTCGAACGAGCATGTCACCGGGACCGTGAAGCTGAAGCTCTACAAGGGCAACATAATTCCCGCCGGGACGATGTCCCCCTATTCGCTCTATTCCGAGAGCCTCGTCACCTTCGGCGAGTCGGACTACGATCAGAAGCAGGCCGAGGGCTTCATCAATCTCTGGGGCCTTCCGACGACAGTCCAGGCGATGCTCGAGAAAAAGGGTACCGGAAAAGGCAACTGATCATTTCGCTCCGAGGTAAACGGCATGTCAAAAATGTGGGTCGGCAGGACCGACGGCAAAACGTCGGCAGCGGCTGACGGCTTCAATTCATCCATAGGCTTCGACAGCCGTATGTTCGCCGAGGACATCGGCGGGTCGGTCGCGCACGCAAATATGCTCGCGAAGTGCGGGATCATTACCGGTGAGGACGCCCGGAAGATCACCGACGGACTGCAGTCGATCCTCGACGACCTGCGCGAGGGCAGGCTCGACTTCGACCCCGCTTCGGAGGACATACACATGTTCGTCGAGGAGACGCTGACATCGAGGATCGGGGACGCCGGGAAAAAGCTCCACACCGCGAGATCGAGGAACGACCAGGTCGCGCTCGATCTGCGGCTCTACCTGCGCGGCAGGATAAAGGAGATAAGAGAGAGCGTCATCTCGCTGGCTTCGGCTTTCGTCGACAGGGCGGAGGAGCAGAGCGGAACTGTGATGCCGGGCTACACGCACATGCAGAGAGCACAGCCTGTCACCTTCGGACAGCATATGGCGGCCTACGCCTCGATGTTCATCCGCGACATCGGAAGGCTCGACGACTGCGTCCGCCGCATGAACCTGTCTCCTATCGGGGCGTGCGCGCTCGCCGGGACCGGATTTCCCACCGACAGGGAGTACGAAGCCGGCCTTCTCGGGTTCGACGGCGTCGCGCTCAACAGCATGGACGCCGTATCCGACCGCGACTTCTGCGTCGAGCTGCTCTCGGCGCTGTCGGTGATCATGATGCACCTCTCGAGGCTGTGCGAGGAGCTGGTGCTCTGGAGCAGCTGGGAGTTCGGATTCATCGAGCTGCCGGCGGAATACACTACGGGCTCGTCGATCATGCCGCAGAAAAAGAACCCCGATATGGCGGAGCTGATCAGAGGAAAGACCGGACGCGTCTACGGCGACCTCATAGGGACGCTGACGGTGCTCAAGGGGCTTCCGCTCGCGTACAACAAGGACATGCAGGAGGACAAGGAGAGCGTGTTCGACGCCGTCGACACCGTGCTCGCCTGCCTCGGCATGGCGGTCCCGATGATCTCGGGGCTGAATGTGAGATCCGACAGGATGCGCAAGGCGGCGGGCGAGGGCTTCATAAACGCCACCGATCTCGCCGACTACCTCGTCTCGAAGGGCCTGCCCTTCAGGACGGCGTACAAGATCTCCGGCTCGACTGTCGCGTACTGCATAGACAACTCCTTCACGCTCGAGACGCTGCCGCTTGAAAAATACAGAAGCTTCTGCCCGCTTATCGGCGGGGACGTGTATGAGGCGGTCGACCTCGACAGGTGCGTCGCCGTGAGAAACAGCCTCGGCGGGACCTCTCCCGATCAGGTGAGAGCTCAGGCGGCGCGGCTGAAGGAGCTGCTGGCCGGCCTGTCGGCTGACTGAAACTCCGGGCGGTCCGCCCGGTGAACAGATAAAGAACAGATAAATTTGTAATTAAATTTTACGGAGGAAAAATCCAATGAAAAAATCGGTAAAACGCATTCTTGCCGCCTTTGCCGCGGCAGTAGTAATTATCGCCGCGGCAATGTCCTTCGCCTCCTGCTCAGGGATCAGGACGCTCGATAAGATCAAGGCTTCGGGAGAGCTCATCGTCTATACCGAGGGCGGATTCGCCCCCTATGAGTTCATATACAACAATGAGCTCATCGGCGTCGATATCTCCATCATGCAGGCCGTCGCCGACGAGATCGGCGTCAAGCTGACCGTCAAGGACGTCAATTTCGACACCATCATCGGCGCTGTGCAGTCGGGCAAGGCTGACGTCGGCGCCGCCGGTATAACGATCAACGACGAGCGCCGTCAGTCGGTCGACTTCTCGGTACCCTATTCGTCGACAGAACAGTATGTGATCGTGACCGCAGCATCCGAGATCCCGACGGTCGAGACCCTCGCAGGCAAGCAGATCGGCGTACAGCAGGGCACCACATCCGACCTCATGATCGAAGGCCTGATCAAGGACGGCGTGATGAAGGACGCCGTCAGCACCGGATACACTTCGCCGTCGCTCGCGGCCGCCGCTCTCGGCAGCAAGATCGACGCCGTCGTGACCGACAAGCTCACCGCGCAGATCATCGTAGCCGCGTCGAACGGCGCTTTCAAGACCGACAAGCTGAAGAAGGCCGACGGCTCCGACGCAGCAGAGGTCGAGGAATACGGCATCTGCGTGGCAAAGGGCAACAAGGAGCTTCTCGACGTCATCAACAAGGTTCTTGAAAAACTCATCGCCGACGGAAAGGTGAACGAGTGGACCGAGGAGTTCAACGCGAAGGCCGCACCCGAATCGTAAAGCAGCCGCAATAAAGTGCCGCGCGGCGCGCAGGTATGGACCGGCGCGCCGCGCGGCGGTACGTTAACCGCTCTCATCAAAAAGGTCTTGCAATGAATTTTATTATCGACGGCTTCATATCGACATTTGTAGCCGAGGACAGATACAAACTCTTTCTCACCGGCATCGGCAACACGCTGCTGACGGCTTTTTTCGCCACGCTCGTCGGCGTGGTCATAGGGTCGCTCATAGCGGTCGTGAAGACGGTCCACCGGCAGAAGGGCAGTCTGAAACTGCTCAACGCCGTAGCGGAGGTATACACCACCGTCATCCGCGGCACACCGGTCGTCGTCCAGCTGCTTATCATGTACAACGTGATCTTCATCTGGTCAAAGCATGCGGTGCTCGTCGGGATCATAGCCTTCGGCATCAACTCGGGCGCGTACGTGTCCGAGATAATAAGGGCAGGGATCAACGCGGTGGACATCGGTCAGACCGAGGCAGGCCGCTCGCTTGGGCTGTCGTGGGGCGTGACGATGCGCAAGATAGTGCTCCCGCAGGCGATAAAGAACGTGCTTCCCGCAATAGGAAACGAGTTCATCTCGCTGCTCAAGGAGACTTCCGTCATCGGTTACCTCGGCGTTCTCGACCTGACCAAGGCCGCGGAGCGCGTCATATCGCGGACCGCGAACGTGTATTTCCCCTACATCTCGATCGCGCTGGGTTATCTCGCCGTGGTCTACATAATGAACTACTTCGTAAAGAGGCTCGAGAGGAGGCTGGCGAAAAGTGACAGGAACTGAGAAGAGAAAACAGGACGTCATCATAGAAGTCAGAGGCCTGTGCAAGAGCTTCATCGAAGACAGGATGGTCTTGAAGAACATCGACTGCGACATAAAGCGGGGCGAGCAGATCGTCGTGATAGGGCCGTCTGGCGGCGGCAAGAGCACATTCCTGCGCTGCCTCAACACGCTCGAAGCCCCGACGAGAGGCGAGATCTGGTTCGACGGCAGGCTCCTCACTCCCGCCGACCCCTATCTGCATCCCGACGTTATCGCCAAGAGTTCGACCTATCTCTCGATGACGGAGGGCGGTGTCCTTCCCGGCGACGCGCTGGCAAAGATCAGGGAGGAACGCCTTCTCCGGAAGAACATCCGCCACGAGGGCAGGGAGTTCTCTGCGGCTCTCAAAAAGACGGAGGATGAGAACAGAGTGTCGATCGACCTTGCCAGGCGCAGGATCGGCATGGTGTTCCAGCATTTCAACCTTTTCCCTCATTTCAACGTGCAGAAAAACATCACGTTCGCTCCGGTGACGCTGGGGCTCCAGACCGAGGAGGAGGCCGAGGAGCGCGCCCTGAGCCTGCTCCGGCGCATCGGCCTGGAGGACAAGAAGGACGCCTTCCCGAGCCAGCTCTCGGGCGGACAGAAACAGCGCATAGCCATTGTGCGGGCGCTTGCCATGAACCCCGAGGTGATGCTCTTCGACGAGCCGACGTCGGCGCTCGACCCCGAGATGGTCGGCGAAGTGCTCGACGTCATGAAGAGACTGGCGGAGCAGGGCATGACGATGGTCGTCGTCACGCACGAGATGGGGTTCGCGAGAGAGGTGGCAAGCCGCGCGATCTTCCTCGACGACGGCGTTATCGCGGAGGACGGACAGCCCTCGCAGCTGTTCGACAGCCCGAAGAGCGAGCGCCTGCGCTCGTTCCTCGCTAAGGTCCTGTGATATGACGGAAAAGGAGGAGAATGACTCAATGGGACTCATCGATCTTAGAGGGCGCAGTTTTCTGACGCTCCTCGACTATACCCCCGAAGAGATCGGCTTCCTGCTCGACCTGGCGGCAGGGCTGAAGCGAATGAAGTGCGAAAAGGCTCCTCACAGCATATGCGGCGGGATGAACGCCGCCCTGATCTTCGAGAAGACCTCGACGCGCACCCGCTGCTCCTTCGAGGTGGCGGCGGCGGACCTCGGAATGCACACGGTGTATCTCGACCCGTCCGCGTCGCAGATAGGGAAGAAGGAGAGCATAAAGGACACCGCCCGGGTGCTCGGGCGCATGTTCGACGGCATCGAATACCGCGGATACGGACAGGA
>CADCPG010000290.1 GCA_902803255.1 uncultured Ruminococcus sp.
CCACCGACTGAGCCTCTCCTCCCGAAAGGTCGTAGGGATGGGTGTCTGAGACGGATGAGAATTCTATCCCGCCGGGCAGCGTGCCGCCGGTGATGCCGGCGGGAGCGAGCTCCTCGCGGACGGTCCCGCGGAGGAAAAGATTTCTAACGTCCTGGGGCAGGAGCGCGAGGCACTCCCTGTAGAGCGACTGCCCCCTGTATGACCTGATGTTTTTTCCGAATATGCGTATGCTCCCCGAATGAGGCCGCAAAATTCCCGAGATGAGGTTCAAGAGCGTGGTCTTGCCGCTTCCGTTGCCGCCGAGAAGGCAGAAGAACTCTCCGCGCCCGACGTCGAGATCGAGCCCGTGTATCAGGTCTTCGCCGCCCTCGGTAAATCTGAAGCACAGGTTCCGCAGGGAAAGAGCGGGCTCCTCAGCGGGGGCGGAGGATGAGGATGTGCGGTCTTTCGCTTTTCCGTTGTCTTCCTCGGAAGACCGGTCGCATGTTCCCGCCTGTGAGCCAGGCGTGCCGACGAGGCAGTCCCTTATGAAGTCGCGGCCCTCCTTCACGGTGAGGGGAGGCCCTTCCCGAACGGCGGCCGCAGGGCGCCGCGCGCCGCCCAGAGCGACGTACAGTCGCGCCGCGGCGGGAAGCGAGCGTTCGAGAAGAGCAAAGGCTTCAGGAGCCGCGGCGGCGGCGCGCGGCGCGCCGTCGAAGACGGCGCGGCCGCCGTCGAGCAGGAGCAGGCTGTCGGCCTCCGGCAGGAGGTCGGCAAGCCGGTGTTCGGATATGAGGACGGCGGTCCCGGTCTCCCGGTTGAGCCGGACGAGCGTCGAGATGAACCTTCCGGCCGCGACGGGGTCGAGCTGGGAGGTGGGTTCGTCGAGTATTAGGAGCGACGGCCTCATTATCATCGCCGCCGCGAGGTTGAGAAGCTGTTTTTCGCCTCCGGAGAGGATGGAAGTATCTGTCCCCATCATTCCGTCGAGGCCGAAATATGCCGACACCTCGGCTATGCGCAGCGCCATCTCCCGCCGGCCGATCCCGAGGCTCTCTGGGCCGAATGCCAGCTCGTGCCTGACGCTGTCGGTGACCGTCCCGGCCTCCGGGTCCTGCGGCACGAATGCCACGAGAGAGGCCGAAGCGGCGGCGTCGATGAGCGATATGTCCTTCCCGCGAAGCAGGATGCGCCCCTCCCGCCTGCCTCCCGGAGTCAGTTCGCGCTTTATGCAGCGGAGCAGCGTCGACTTTCCGCTGCCCGTCGGTCCGCAGAGGATGCGGAATTCTCCCTCGCGCATCGAAAATGAGATCCCGTCTAGCGCCGGTTTTTCGCGTCCTGTGAAGGTGAAGCCGAGATCCGATATTTCAAGAAGTTCCGTCATGCCCGTCTCACCCCGCCTTCTTCGATGCGCCGCCGGTATATCTCCACCTGATCACACCCGACGCGTCGGTGAGCGTCGGGAGGAACGAAAGGAGAAAATACAGAGCGATCACCGCCGTCCCGCAGATCCCCGGCCGGAGCGGCGACAGCGAGGGATAAAAGCTGTATCTGCAGCACCCGGCGGCAGCCCCCGCCGCGATAGCGGCGGCCGCGGCGGCGACGGATATGAGGACCGCCGTGTCGGCCGGAAGGAAGCGGAACCTTGAATATGAGGTGCGGCGCCTGCCGCAGCCCCATCCCCGGCTGTCCATGCTGTCGGCGGTGTCGAGCGCCTGCTCCACGGCCGATCCCACGGTCGCGGAAAACACCGACAGCCCGCCTCTTATCCTGTCTATCAGGTTCTCGTCCCTGAACATGCCGTTCGCAGTCTGCACGGCGCGGATGCGTTCCGACCTTCTGACGAAGAGCGGGATCGACCTGATCGCGGACGATATTATCACCGAAAGTCCCGGCGACAGCTTCGATGTCACCGCGAGGATCTTTTCGCTCGTCATTATCTTCGAGAACGACTGCAGACGGAAGAACACCGAAATGATCATGACGGCAGCGTCGGCTCCGAAGAGCAGCGCCTCGAGCGTGTATGCGCCGCCGTTCACGAAAAAGAGGACGGTGACGCCGTTATGGGAAAAGAGAGGATTCACCCCCGCGAGGATGACGAAAAAGACCGCCGACGACACGAAAAGGCGCGGCTTCGCCGCCCCTGATATCAGAAGATACGAGAGCGCGCCGGAGAACGCGGCGAGCTGGATCAGCGGGTGACGCAGCACCGCGCCGATCGCGGCCACGGATATGAAATACACGGTCAGCAAGACCGGGTGGAAGTCCTTGAATCTGATCATTTCGCGGTGATTATCCTGAGTTGTTCAGCGGCCGTCCGCCTCGAAGGCGATGACGTAGCGCCAGAGTATCTCGTCGCCGTCATGCAGGACGTATTCCCCGCAGCCGACTCCGGCTCTTATGCCGTTTACGTAATATGTCCAGCCCGACAGCTGTCCGCGGTCGAACTCGTAGAGATAGGCGATGCCTCTTATGTACGCGCCGCCGCCGGTCCCGCTCCGGTCGAGCTGGAATCCGTATGCGGCGGAGGCGTCGTTGAGTATGTCGAGGACGGTGTCGCCCTCGCCGATCTCGAATCTTTCTCCCGACAGCAGCATACCGTCAGCCGGGTATCCGGCAGGCAGTTCGCCGCCGGCGCCCGACGCGTCGACCGTCAGCAGGACGGTCCCCGCCGGATCGGTCTTGACAGGTTTTTTGTAATGGTCGTCGACCGACTCGAATCTTATGAACAGCACCGCGGCCGCGACGGTAAGAACGGCGGCGCCGACGGCGATGAAGTTCTTGAAGTTCCTCTTTTTGAAAACGAAGAGCATCGCACACGCGATCCCGCCCGCGGCAATGATCGCGCACAGGGCGATCGCCTTTGCCGTAAGATCAGCGTTTTTGCGTTCAACTTCCGCGTTCCCGCCTGTCTCCCGGGCGGTTCCGGAAGGTTCCGCGGCCTTCCTCGGCGGCTCCGCGTGCGCGGGATCGGCTCCGTCCGATACGAACAGCGGGCCTCTGCCGCGCAGGAAGCAGAGGTAGGCGGTATACGCCATGAGCGCCTGAGACGTCGCGGTGGCGTCGAACCCGCCGCCCGGGGCGTGGCTGTATCCTCCTCCGGCGACGGCGAACGATTCGATCGAATCGAACAGCGTCTTTCCGTTCTTTATGAAGCCGGGCTCCGTCATGGCGTCGATGCCGAGGGCGGACAGCGCTATGACCGTCTGTGAGGCGCTCTCGGGGTTCTCGGCCCCCATCGAGGCCATGCCGCCGTCGTCATACTGCATCGACGACAGCTTCGCCAGAGCGCCCGCTACGGCGCTCTCCACGCCCTCTTCATTCTTGTGGGGCGCGAGGGCAGAGAGCACCATGGCTGTTATGTCGGTGTCTGAATATTCTCCGGCGACTGCCCATCCTCCGTCGGCGAGCCTCAGAGAGAGCAGAAGGGAGACGCTCTCTTCCTTGCTCCTCGCGTCCGACTTATATCCGTTGTTCATCAGGTGGACCGACGAAATGAGCGGAGATATGGCCTTTCCCGCCGCGACGCAGCCTTCGAGCGCCTCTGGGATGAGGCTGTCGGTCCCGCCCGCGAGCGCGACGGCGATGGCCGTCCTCGCGCGTTCCGCTCCGGCCGGCGGGGATGTCACCGACGCCGCGGCGCCGCGCAGATATGTCTCGAACATGTCGGCGGGCATTCCGTATCTGCAGAGCGAGATCGCTATCCAGTCGATGCACGGAACGCTGCCGTATTCCGCGTTCAGCAGCCCGGCGGCGTTTTCCGCCCCGTATCTTTCGCAGAGCGCGGATACGGCAAGCCTAATCCGCTCCTCGGAGAAGCTTTCAGCCGAAAAGGCCGCCGTCACGCTCTCCCCTCCGGCGCAGGCCGCCCGAAGCGGCGCGGCGGCAGGCAGGAGTACGGTGAAGAGTATGACGGCGGATAAGAGACTGATTATGCTTCGCTTTATTTTACGCTGACTGTGCATACCGGCGGGACGAGCACCGCGTCAGCCGAGACGGCGCTGATCACATGTCTGCCCTTTCCGAGCTTCAGTACCGCTTTGCCTTCGGCGTCGGTCGTGATTCCGGTCTTTTCGCCGTCGACGGTGATCTCGGCGCCCTCAAAGGGCGCGCTGACGGGAACGAACGAGGCGTCAAATCCCACGGCGGAGAGGACCAGCGTGAACTCTGTGTTCTTCGCGGCGTCGAGCGAGGCTTTGTCGAAGAAGCAGTATTTGTCCGAATAGTTCACGGTATCGGTGTATACGAATGCGTTTACGCGGTCGCCCGCCTTCAGCGGATCGGCAAGAGACATCGCCATTCCGTCGTTTACGTAAAAGCCGAAGCCCCCGCCGTTCTCGGTGCCCCAAAGCCTGACCAGTGAAAGACCGTATTCGCCGTTCTCGGCCTTGTATCCGGCAGACGAGCCGCCTTCGTAAGCGGCGTCGTGAGCCGCGGCAAGGGCGTCGCTGACTGTGAGCGCTCCGTCGCCGTCGGTGTCGGAGAGCGCGACCGCCTTGGCGGCCAGCACGAGTTTTCCGCTCGCGTCGGCTATCGACACGTACACGGCGTTCTCGGGGATCTTCTCCTCCTTTTCTCCGCACGCGGAGAATGAGAGCAGCATGAGTGCCGCGAGGAGGAGCGCCGGCATCACCCGGCAGAAGATGGTTGTTTTTACGGTTTTCAAACGAAGGACCTTCTTTCTGTATGATCTTTTTGATGATGATATTATATCATCAAAGCCGTTTTTAGTCAAGCTTAATGTGCTTTTCCTCTCTCCGGAAACCGGATACGGTCCGCCGTCCTCTCGGGCGGCGTAAGGGCACATGCCGCGGTCCCGGGAAGGAAATGAAGAGAATAATCTGTTGACAAACGGGCCGTCATGATCTATAATAATGCTATGACCGTATCCGTAGAGTCCATGCGGGGAGACGATCCCTGAACGGGTGAAGCGGATAGGAAAGAGAAAAAGTAAAGGGAGAGATTCCGATGAAAAAGAAAGTGAAAAACAGCGTCCTGACGTTCTCCGCGGTGCTGGCCGCGGTGATGATCTTCGCGCTCGCGCTGCCGTTCTCGGCGTCGGCTGAGACTTTCAGCGCCGATATCGGCACCAAAACCGACATACTCGACATGGAGATCGGAAACTTCAAATCTCGTGCCAGCGGCGAATTCGGAATGACGGAGATCCAACTGACCGACGGCGTGATAGCCGCCGACGATACCACGAGGGTCTTCTGGAACGCGAAAGCCGTTGCCGACCGGAACGCGTCCGCCGTATACGAAAAAGAGGGCGGGGACTACATCTACAAACTCACCGACGGCACCGAGAAGGCCTACTTCTACGTCGTCGAGTTCACCGACCTGCGCGCCGACGTCGACAGCTTCGCGATCTATTTCAACACCGACGCCAAGCAGGACAAGGCGGAGGACAGATATCCCTCCGAGTACATCGACTCGAGCTTCGATATCCTGGTCTCCTCCGACGGAGGCAAGACCTTCAGCGTCGCGTGGTCGTCGGTCCCGCTGACTCTCACCGCCGACGGAACCGGCGTCGATAAGATGGCCGGGCTTACCGAGTTCGAAAAGGGCGGCGGCAATACGAAGGAGGAGAAGATCACGAACAGCGCCGGCGAGGTGCTCGACACCTACAGGTACATCGAGGCCGACTTCGACAAAAAATACGAGAAGGTCGACACGGTTGTCTACGCCTGCAGCGCTCTCAGACGGAACACATACGAAGATATCGCGCCTCACTGGTGGGCGTGCAGGATGTCGGAATTCGACGTATACGGCGAAAAGCTGCCCGAAGAGACCACCCCTGAGGCCACGACGGCAGAAGTAACGACGGCAGGCGAGGATACCGGAGCCACCTCGACAGCGGGATCGGGCGACGGGACTTCAGCGCCTTCGGGCGACGTGACGTCTTCCTCGCCGCAGAGCACGACGGCCGCTGAAAGCGGCTCGGACAAGGGATGCGCGTCGTTCGGCGCGTCTGCCGCGGCAGCCCTGATCGCTGCAGTCGCCGCGGGTGTCATCATTTCCGGATCCAAAAAGAACAGAGCGTAATCCTGTCATTATTTGAAAACCGCCGCGGTCCCTTACGAATCGCGGCGGTTTTCAACGTCAGCCGTATCAGTTTTCTCCGGACGGAACCGGTATGTCGGTCTTGTATCCTACGGCTTCTCCCATCACGGGATAGCCGGTCATGTCAAAATACACCCGCTGGACATTGATGAGCCTCGGGGCCGGAGTGGCCTTTTCGTTGTGCTCCCTCATGCCGTGATAGGCGCAGAACACCTCTGTCCCGTCGGGAGAGCGGAAGAAGGA
>CADCPG010000291.1 GCA_902803255.1 uncultured Ruminococcus sp.
CCCGTCTTACCGAAAAGAAAACAGCCCGTTTTCCGGGCTGTTTCCGCTGATGCAATTAATTATTCCCTGTTTTCACCGTCGCCGCTTCCGGCGGAGTCTTCGGTCTCGTCGGGCACGCCGAGGGAGGCGCGCCATTCCTTGAAGCTGCGGCCGTCGTCGCCGATCCAGCAGAGGGGACCCTGGCAGGCGTGTCCGCAGACGAATTCACCGGCCTGCGTCGCGCTCGTGAACACGATATCCTCCTTGAGGGTGAGATTTCCGGGATCTATTCCTGCGCGGCCGCGGCGCTGAAGCACCGTCGCCCAGCTCTTGAAGCGTCTGGAGACAACGGGATTGACCGTCGATCCTTTTCTCAAAACAAAAGTGTGGTCATCGACATACGTGAATCTGGCTCTGAAGTTAACCATCAGATTTTTACTTGCGTAAACAAAATCCATAATACCGTAACTCTCTTTCGTCAATAATTTGCTTTTAGGTCAAACCGCCGCGACTGCGGCATGGGCTGAGAACGGAGCTTTGTTTAATTATCTTCCCATATATTTTACACCAAACGGCTTGTATAGTCAACCCTTTTCTTCGGACATACACGCCTTTTTTCCGAATTTTCGGCATTTATGAGGAAAAAGCAAAAACAGGGAGAAGATCTGGCGGATCTGTGGTATAATAATCTTACGGAACACCGATTACGGAAAGGAATTTCGAAAAATGCTGGTATCGCCTTACAGAACTCCCGCGATCGTCCCTCCCGCGGAACATCCGAGGCTCATGCTGAGGAGCTCCGACCTGCCGAGGATCAGAAAAAACCTTTCTCTGCCCGAGAACGCCTTCGCCGCCGGCGTCTGCGGAGAACTGCTGCGGACGGAAATCACCGGCCGGGGCGCGACGCCGGAATACGGGCCGTACGACCTCGCGGAGGTCCTCGCCTGCGAGGCCAGGGCATTCCGCGCACTGCTCACCGGAGAGCGCGACGATGCCCGCAGGGCCGTCGGATCGATATTATTCCTGCTCGAGGGCTTTTCCGTCACCGGAGGCAACATGGGCGCGCGCTGGGGCGGACACCTTATCTTCACGGCGGCGGAAGTATACGACTGGTGCTACCGGTTCATCGATGCCGGAGAGAAGGAAAAGATCATCGCGCTGTGCGAGGATATCGCCGCGAGGTACTTCGAGATGAAGTATCCGCCGTCGGGACAGACGGCCCTGACCGGCCACGGTACGGAGGCTCAGCTGCTGCGCGACCTGATGTCGTTCGCCATCGCGACATACGACGAGAGGCCCGACATCTACAACTACTGCGCCGGCAGGATCTTCGACGAATACATCGGGGCCGTCGGGACATACCTCTCCGGCGGGGCTCACGCGCAGGGGCCGTCGTACGGCTGCTACAGGTGGGTCAGCCTCGCCTGGGCTGAGCTGCTGTTCGCGTCGATGACGGGCGGCAGACGCATATTCGGCTGCCTGGAAAAGACGGCCGACTGGTTCATGTACATGACGAGGCCCGACGGCGAGGACGTGCGTCTGGGCGACGACTTCAACGAGACTAAGGGCGAATACAACCGCCGCGCGCCGTTCGCCGTGCCCTTCTTCTACGCATGGGCGCTGACCGGCCGCGACGACTTCCGCGACGCCTTCAGGCAGGGGCTCTGCAGGGAATTCCTGCTGCCGGTGCATCACGGGATGGACTACTATACCGAGGGCTCCTGGGGCGAAGGCCTGATCTCGGCCGTGAGCCTGCTCATATTCGACCGCTTCAGTCCGCCGCGCCGCACCGAGCCGCTGCCCGCGTGCAGATACTTCGGCACGCCCGTCGGAATGACGGTATACAAGTCGGGCGACACACACGTCATGCTGAAGGCGGGCGAATACTGGGGCGGCAACCACGACCACCTCGACACCGGCTGCTTCCAGCTCTACAGGGGCGGACCGCTGCTCACCGACTCGGGCGTCTACGACAGCTACCATACCCCGCACCGGCTCAACTATCTCACGAGAACGGCGGCTCACAACTGCCTGACCGTCGAGATGCCGGGCAAGCCGCTGTTCGGAGAGTTTTCTGCCGGCAGGTCATACGACGGCGGAACGCGCCGTCCCGCCTGCGGGAAGGAGCCGCGGACCCCCGAAGATTTCATGTCGGACGAATACCGCATGGCGGATATCGTCTCCCACAGCGAGAGCGACTCCGGCTGCGAACTGACGGCCGACCTCTCACGCGCGTATCTGCATTCCTGCAGCCGCGTGATCCGCAGCATGTCGTACGACGCGAAAGAAGGCCTTCTGAGGGTCGTCGACGACGTGACGTCTCTTTCCCCGTTCTTCCGGAAAACGCTTCACCTGCACGTCCAGAGCGAGCCTGTGATCGACGGCAGCGTCATTACGGTGCGCGGAAAAGAATACACCGCCGAGATAAAGGTGGTGTCTCCCGCCGGCGCGGTGATAAAAAAGAGGGGCGGTCCCGGACACGAGTTCGAGACCGACGGCACGAACTACCCGCCGGAACCTCCGTATATCGCCGAGGCCGGCTGGGGCGAGATCACCGTTTCGCCGGGGCGGCCGTCGCTGCGCGACGTCACGGAGATCGAGGTCAGAACGTTCAAAAACCGCTGATCAGAACGGCAAACAAGCAAAATTGTTCAAATACCGTTGATCAGAACACAAAAAGCCCG
>CADCPG010000292.1 GCA_902803255.1 uncultured Ruminococcus sp.
CGACGGATACTACTACCGGCTCGAACGCCCCTTTCCGGTTTACAGCCGCGGGGGAAAAGACCGCTTCGACATCTGGATCTCGAGATCCCCGGACCTGCGGTTCTGGGGCGACAGCGAACTGCTTCTCGCCGTCGAGAACGTCCCGTTCGCAAACGACAAGATCGGTCCCGCCGCCCCGCCGCTCAAAACGAAATACGGCTGGCTTACCCTCTTCCACGCTGTAGACAGGGAGCCGACGGGCCGCGGACAGAAGGGATGGGACACCTGGTGGAACAAACGCTATACCGCCGGGATCATGCTTCTTGACCTGAAAAACCCCCGAAAAATTATCGGGATGTCAAAGTCTCCCGTGATCGCCCCCTCCCTTCCGTGGGAGACCGACGATGGCTTCCGCACGAACGTTATCTTTCCCGGCGGCATGATCGCCGAGAACGACGGCACCGTGAAGATCTACTACGGTGCGTCCGACACCGTCGAGTGCCTCGCCACGTCCACCGTCGAGGAACTTGCGGCTCTCTGCATGGAGAAACCGTAAGAAAGCAGTAAAAAACAATCCGGGCAAACACTTGACAAAAAAATAAAAAACTGATATAATTTTGATGCCGCTCAAAGCAAAATATATATCAGGAGAGACTGAAACATGAAACGCACACATCTGATTTATCTCGCCCTCATTCTTTCAGCGCTGACGATCGCGGGAACGCTTGCCGGCTGCGGAAAGCCCGCGGGCGATGAAACAGGCACGACCGCCGCCAACGGAACGGCGGCTCCCGACCAGTCGCAGCCCGCGGAGACAAAGCTCCTGCCCGATCTTGCCGACACCGTCTGGGACCGCGATTTCAGGATACTCGGATGCAGCGCTACCAACCATCATTCCTGGACCAGCTTCGAGCTTTACGCGGAGGATGTGAACGGCGAGCCGATGAACGACTCGGTCTATTCCCGCAACGATGCGGTCAAGGAGAAATACGGTATCTCTGTCGTCCAGACACTCGTCGACGACACGAGCAAGTCCATCCCTACCGAATACGCGTCGGGCGAGGACAACTACGATCTGATCTTTGCGTATATCAGAGACATCGGCGGACTTGCACAGAAAGGTTATTTCCTCGATCTTTACTCTCTCGACAACGCCGATCTCGCAAAGCCCTGGTGGAACAAGGCCGTCAACGACGACGTATCCGTCAAGGGACATCTTTTCTTCGGCGCCAGCGATTTCTCGCTCAGGGACAAAAACCGCGTTCAGCTGATGGTGATGAACGATCCGCTGCTCTCGGAACTCAAGCTTGATCCGGTGCCCGGACTTGTGCGAGGGAACGAATGGGACGCCCAAAAGATGAAAGAATACGTGACGGCGGCGAGCAGAGACCTCAACGGCGACGGGGTGCATACCAAAGAGGATCAGTACGGGCTCGTCATGCATTCATATGACGCATATGCCGCTCTCTGCTTCGGATTCGGCATCAGGCTTATCGACAAGGACGAAAACGGCTGCCTCGCTGTCGTCGATGAAAACGAGCGCGCGATAAACGCGATCGACGCCGTGCTCGACATCTGCAGGACAGAGACCTACATGACTCCCGAGAAATACGACAAGAACTGGGATCTACCCTACGACACCTTCTGCGACGGACGGGCGCTCTTCAAGATCACCATACTTCACTCGCTTGGCGATTTCAACAGCGACTGCGATTTCAACTTTACGGTATGTCCGCTTCCCAAGCTTTACGCCGATCAGGAAAAATTCTATACCATCCCCGACAAGATCGCCATGCTGTTTGCCGTTCCGGTGACAGAGAAGGATCCCGCCTTTGCAGGATTTGCCCTTGAGGCGTTCTCCTACGCCTCGACCGACACGACGCTTGTCACTTTTACCGAGATCCTCTCCAAGTCCAAGAACATCCGTAACGCCGACAGCGTCGAGATGATCAACGTCGTCCTGGACGGCGTCGTATACGACAACAGCATCTTCTATTCGTCAGACATCAAACTGTACGGCATTTTGAACAACACCATTCCCTCAGCCGACAGGAACACCTTTTCCACATCAATGAGAACTCTGAAAAAATCGGCAAAAGAAGTCCTTGATTCTATAAACAACGCTTTTGCCGACTGACAGGGCGAATTTAACAGTATAAACTGATCTGTTCCGTTGAAAAATCCTCGCTTTCGCGAGGATTTTTCCGGCTGGGGCGGCCGGATTCGGACCGGCGGATCGGCGAAACAGCTGCGTCAGCAGAATTGAGTTCTCAGTCACCGGACGGTGCTGCCGTCGCTATGTTCACTATGACGTTCGTCATCCTCCCGAGCGAGCTCACCGGGATGAACTCCCGCCTCGAGTGGAAGCCAAGTCCGCCGGCCGAGAGATTGGGGCACGGCAGGCCCATGAAGGACAGCCTCGCTCCGTCGGTGCCTCCGCGCACAGGTTTTATCACCGGAGTCACGCCCTCTTTTTCGAAGGCGGCTTCGGCGTCTCGTATGAGGTGCATGCGCGGGAGGATCATCTCTTTCATGTTGAAGTAGCTGTCGGTAAGCGTGAGGTCGAATCTGCCGGCTCCGTATTTGCCGTCGAGATAGCGGCAGACGCCCTCGACTGTCTTCTTTCTCGCCTCGAAACCGGCTCTGTCGTGGTCGCGGATAATGCCCTTTACGGTGCATGACGACTCGTCACCGGAGATCGAGGTGATATGGTAGAACCCCTCCCTGCCCTCGGTGTGCTCCGGACGTTCGGCCGGAGGGAGCATCGACAGGAACTCGTTAGCCATGAGAACGGCGTTCTTCATCAGGCCCTTGGCGTATCCGGGGTGGATGTTCGTGCCGGTCACGGACAGCGAGAAGCCCGCCGCGTTGAAATTCTCGTATTCTATCTCGCCTATCGCTCCGCCGTCGACGGTATATGCCTCGTCAGCGCCGAAACCCCTGACGTCGAACCTGTCGGCGCCGCGGCCGATCTCCTCGTCCGGTGTGAAGGCGACGGCCACCGGCCTGCGGTCGGTCACCCGCGTCAGCAGCTCGCACGCCGTGACGATCTCGGCGATTCCGGCCTTGTCGTCGGAGCCGAGCAGCGTCCTGCCGTCGGTAACGATGAGCCGCTCTCCGACCAGCCCCGCGAGCTCGGGGAAATCCTCCGCCGTGATCGAAGTCCTCCCGTCGGCGAGGAGGATGTCTCCGCCCTCATATGTGATCTCGGACGGGCGGATCCCGTCGCCGGGCGAACTCGGCGACGTGTCCATATGCGATATGAATCCCACCGCCGGCGCACCGGCGAGCTTCCCGGCGCCCGGCAGAAAGCCGTAAACGTATCCGTCGCCGTCAAGGCGGACGGAGCGCAGACCGATCGCGCGGAGCTCGTCAGCGATAAATCCGCCGAGTTCGAGCTGCGACGGAGTCGACGGGCAGCTGTCCGACTCTTCGTCGGAATTCGTCCCGAACGAAACGTATTTCAGAAATCTTTCCTTTGCGTCCACTTTATCTTCCTTCCTGTATCGCGCCCGGACGCCGCGCCTGAACGGGTCAGTCCGCGTGTCCCGGGGAGTGCTTTACCGACGCGCACTGCGGTACGGTATTACAATGCCGCGCGGCCCCGGCCGCGCGGCATTATTATATACTCTCTGATCAAATGAGTCAAGGAATATTTGCCTGACGGCAGGAGACTCAGGCCAGCAGCTTTGCCGTGATGCCGAACAGAACGACGATCAGCGGAGCGGCGACAAGTCCCTTGCCGATCGTCATGCTCCCGCTCACGAGCGAGGCCGCAAAGAGCACGAAACAGACCGCCGCCGCCGCGGCCGTGACCGCGAAGAGCGCGACCTTCACAGCCGGCTTTTCAAAGAATGCGATCAGCGAGCAGAGAAAGTTCATTATCCTCTCGCTTGAGTGCACGGGCTTTGCGCACGTCGTCCGGCGCCCGTCTCCGGAAAGGCACGCGCCGCGGCCGGCCGTACTTCCTCTTACGCCCCGGCTGCCTGTCTCTCTTCTCTTTCCGCCGTTATCAAAATCTATTACTCCGTTCATTTCAGACCTCCTGTTTTTCCCCTTTCGGAACCTTGCGGCACTATTATACACCTGTTTTTTCGGTTTGTCAACACTTTTTATTCCGATTTCGGAAAATATTTCGATTTTCTCTTTACAAATCGGAAAAAATGTGCTATAATAATGCCGTAACAGGAAAGAGCGCACGCCGCTTATATATAAGAAAAGGAAATCCGGCCACCGATACGCCGGGCGGAAAGGTCGATGCAGAACAAAGGTCCCGATTATATAGAACGAATCAAAGAACTCAAAAGTTCCAGGAAGATGACGACCGAGAACCTCTCGAGACTGTCCGGCGTACCGGTCGGGACGCTCAGCAAGATGCTGGCGGGCGTGTCCGATTCGGTCAAACTCTCGAACATCGTCGCGGTGTGCGACGCCCTCGGCGTCTCTCTTGATTTCGTCGTGAGCGGCATTCCCGAGAACACCAACAACTTCACTCTGGACGGCGAGGAGATAAGGCTTATAGAGGATTACCGCAGGCTCGACAGATACGGCCGCGAGCTCGTCGCAGCTGTAATCTCGAAGGAGCGCGAGCGCAGGGCCGGGGCCGCCGGCGTCCCCGAGACCGCCGTAAAGGCCGGCCGCGGAAGCGTCATCCTGACCTCTCCCGCCGCGAACCGCTACCGCGACGGCGACGCGATACGGCGTGCCAAGCGGCTCATTCCGCTGTGCGAGCTTCCCGTCTCCGCCGGTCCCGGCGAGTTCCTCGACGGCTCCCTTCCCGCTTCCG
>CADCPG010000293.1 GCA_902803255.1 uncultured Ruminococcus sp.
GCTCCTCCGCCTCGACGCCCGCGAACTTCTGCTGATACAGCGGGACGATCTCCGGACCGTTGTCCTTCTTCTCCTCGGCCGGCTTCTCTTCCTCGGCGGGCTTCTCCTCCGCAGCGGGAGCGGGCTCGGCCTCGGGCTCCGGAGCGAACACGCTCCCGACCTCGGGCTGCTTCTCCTCCGCGGCGGGGGTCTCCTCCTGCGCGGGCTCCGGCTCGCTCTTGAACAGGTCGGCCACAGGCGTTTCCTTCGCGGCGGGCGCCTCGACGACCGGCTCCTCGACGACAGGCTGCTCAGCGACCGGCTCGGCCTCCTTGGGCGCGTCCGGCTGGCTGATGCCCTCCATCTCGCGCAGGAGCGCGTCCAGGCTGTCGATGGCTCTGGCGTTCTCCTCCGCGACGGGATCGACCGGCGCGGGCTCGGCGGGCGCCTCGAACGCGGGGACCGCAAACTCAGGGACCGCGAACTCGGGCTCCTTCACGACAGGCTCCTCAACGGCCGGCTCTTCGGCGGCAGGCACCTCGAACACAGGCTCTTGCGCCTCAAACACAGGCTCTTCGACGACAGGCGTCTCGGCCACGGGGCGGCGGAACCAGACGCGGCCGGGCTTCGACTCCTCGGCGGGCGCCTCGAGCTTGCGGCGGACGACGACCTCGGTGTTGTCCGCGGACACGATCTGGCGGTGCAGGAGCTCCGTCGTCTTCGTGGCGGACTCGACCACGGCCATGCCGAACGCGCCGGTCTCGCTGTTGTACTGGATCTCAGTCAGGCAGCCGATCTCCGTGCCGTCGTCATAGCGGACGGGAAGGCCGATCAGCTCGGTATATTCGTCGGGAGAGAGCTCCACGCCCTGCTCGTCGTCAATGCAGGCGCGCACGGCGATGGCATGCTGCTCGTTCACGTAGATGATATCGGAAAAGTCTACCAGATACTGGCCCTGCTCGCCGTCGAGCACGTTGTCCGCGCAGACGACGAGGTACGCCATGGAGAGATCGTCTTTCCGGAACAGCGGGATGGAGTGGTGGCCGAGGATATTGCCCGTTACGCCGTTGACTACCATGAGTTCAACAGATTTTTCGTTCAAAACCATTTTTTGTTCTCCTTTTCCCAACCGGCGTATCGCCGATCTTATTCATCTTTTTTCGCCGCGCCGCAGCGTCCGGACTGGCGTCCGAATTCCGGCCGGACCCCCGAATGGGCACACGCCCACTAATTTAGTGTATTGTAGCAGAAAAGAACGGAAAATGCAATACTTTCCTGAAAAACCGAAAGTTTTCTTCCCGCGTTCCCCCGTTCGCCGCGGGTTTGATTTTTATGTCAACCGACGTGCGCAGGGCGCAGGCACAAGATGTGGGGAAGCGCGCAAACTGCGGGCACTGCCTCGTGTGTCTGCGGCGGCGTTACGTCTTCCTCTGCTTCGCCCCGCCGGTGCGCTTCGTTTTTGAACAAATCATGAATTTTGGAAAATCGCCCATTTTTTTGCAAATTCCCTCTTGCATTTGCGGGAGGTCTGCGCTATCATAGCACCATCGGTTAGCACTCAGGCCAAAAGAGTGCTAACCTTGAAAACTGTTTACCGAATTTAGGAACATATAAGGAGGCAATACCCATGAAGCTCACCCCGCTTGCAGACCGCGTCGTGCTCAAGCTCGTCGAGGCCGAGGAAACCACCAAGGGCGGCATCATTCTCACCGCCAAGGCACAGGAGAAGCCGCAGGTCGCGGAAGTCATCGCCGTCGGCCCCGGCGGCATGGTCGACGGCCACGACGTCGTCATGACCGTGAAGCCCGGCGACAAGGTCATCACCAGCAAGTATTCCGGCACCGAGGTCAAGGTCGACGACGTCGAGTACACCATCGTGCGTCAGAGCGACATCCTTGCGATCGTAGAATAAGTCAAGGTGTGTTTTCCCGCGCAGGCCGCGGCGAAACACGGTTCAAATTCTTTCGCCCCGCGGCGAAAAGTACGTAAATGGAGGCAATCATTATGGCTAAGCTCATCAAGTCCGGCGAAGAGGCGCGCAAGGCGCTCGAGGCCGGCGTCAATACCCTCGCCGATACCGTCAAGATCACCCTCGGCCCCAAGGGCCGCAACGTCGTGCTCGACAAGAAGTTCGGCGCTCCGCTCATCACCAACGACGGCGTGACCATCGCC
>CADCPG010000294.1 GCA_902803255.1 uncultured Ruminococcus sp.
GCTCCGTTGAAGCCGTACCAGCCGAGCCAGAGTATGAACACGCCGAGCGCTCCGAGCGGGATCGAATGTCCCGGTATGGCGTTGACTTTTGTAACTTTTCCGTTTTTGTCCCTAACGTATTTTCCGATGCGGGGTCCGAGGAATATCGCTCCGATAAGGGCGGCGATGCCGCCGACCATGTGTATAGCGGTCGATCCGGCGTAGTCGTGGAAGCCGAGCGCGGCGAGCCAGCCGCCGCCCCAGATCCAGTGGGCCTCGATCGGGTATACCGCGAGCGATATCACCGCGGAATAGATGCAGTACGCGGAGAATTTGGTGCGCTCGGCCATCGCTCCGGAGACTATCGTGGCGGTCGTTGCGCAGAAAACGAGGTTGAATACGAAGGTCGAGGCTCCGGTGAAGCCCTCGGCCGGGCTCGCGATGAACTCCCTGAAATGCGTGAAAAGGTCCATGTTGGGGATGCCGACGAGCCCGAACAGCGCGTCTTCGCCCATCATCAGGCCGTATCCGAGCAGCGAGAAGACCACCGTCCCGATGCAGAAATCCATGAGGTTCTTCATGAGGATGTTCCCGGCGTTCCGGGCTCTCGTGAAGCCGGTCTCGACCATGGCGAAGCCCGCCTGCATCCAGAAGACGAGCGCGGCGCCTATCAGATACCAGAATTCGACTGTCATAGCGTTCACATGTCCTTTCACCTGACGCTGAAGAGTATATCGGCGTAGGAGGGGTACGGCCAGTATTCCTTGGACGTCACCGTCTCGGCTTCGTCGACGAGCACGCGGAGCTCGCTCATGCAGGGCAGCAGTCTGTCCCTGATAGCATATCCCAGTTCGACGGTCCCGCCGGCGTCGGCAAGTTCGAGAACGGCCTTCTCAAGGGCGTCGCACTTCATCATTATGCCGTCGCAGAGGGCCGACAGCTTCTTGAGCACCGATGTCTCGTATCCGCAGGGAATGTCGTCGCCGGCCGCTTTCTTGAGGCTTACCGTCTTCGCCAGCGAGGCGGCGTATGAGGAGATCGCGGGCTCTATATCCTCTTTTACCATGTCCGCCATCGTATTGGCCTCGATGATGACGGTCTTGTTGTAGTTTTCGAGCATGATCTCGCATCTGGATTCGAGCTCGGCCTTCGTGAAGACGCCGAGGCCGGTGAGCATGCCGACGTTCTTGCCGTCGAGCAGGTGCGGCATGCAGTCGGGAGTCGTTCTGTAGTTGAGCAGTCCTCTGCCCTCGGTGGCTTCCTTTATCCAGCCGCCGTCGTAGCCGTTGCCGTTGAAGATTATCCGTTTGTGGTCCTTTATCGTGTTCTTTATCATTTCGTGGAGCGCGGTCTCAAAATCGCCGGCCTTTTCCAGTCTGTCCGCGTAGATCCGCAGGCTCTCGGCCACCGCGCTGTTGAGCATTATGTTGGCGCAGGCGATGCTGTTCGACGACCCCAGCATGCGGAACTCGAACTTGTTGCCGGTGAATGCGAAGGGCGAGGTGCGGTTGCGGTCGGTCGTGTCGCGGTTGAATTTGGGAAGGACGTCGACGCCCAGCTTCATCTGGGTCTTTTCGGCCCCCTTGTACGGGGCATCCTTCTCGATGGCCTCGAGCACCGCGTTCAGCTCGTCGCCGACGAACATCGAAATGACTGCCGGGGGAGCCTCGTTGGCGCCGAGACGGTGGTCGTTGCCGGCTGTGGCGACCGAGATGCGGAGCAGATCCTGGTAGTCGTCCACCGCCTTGATCACGGCGCAGAGGAAGAGCAGGAACTGCGCGTTCTCGTACGGGGTGTCGCCGGGCGAGAGCAGGTTCTGACCCGAATCGGTGGCTATCGACCAGTTGTTGTGCTTGCCGCTGCCGTTCACGCCGGCGAAGGGCTTCTCGTGGAGCAGGCAGACGAGGCCGTGCTTCGAGGCCACCTTCTGCATTATCTCCATCGTCAGCTGGTTGTGGTCGGTAGCGACGTTGGTCGTCGTATAGATCGGCGCGAGCTCATGCTGCGCGGGCGCGACTTCGTTGTGTTCGGTCTTCGCCATGATGCCCAGTTTCCAGAGCTCGTCGTTGAGCTCCTCCATGAAGGCGGCGACCTTCGGTTTGATCGCGCCGAAGTAGTGGTCGTCCATCTCCTGGCCCTTGGGAGGCTTCGCACCGAAGAGCGTCCTGCCGCAGAAGCGGAGGTCGGGTCTTGAGTCGTACATCTCCTTTGTGATGAGGAAGTACTCCTGCTCGGGGCCGACCGAGGACACGACTCTCTTAGCCGTATCGTTGCCGAAGAGCTTCAGGATGCGCAGCGCCTGGCGGTTGAGCGCCTCCATCGAGCGGAGCAGCGGGGTCTTCTTGTCGAGGGCCTCTCCGCCGTACGAACAGAAGGCGGTGGGGATGCAGAGTGTTTTTCCTTTAATGAACGCGTAGGAGGTCGGGTCCCAGGCGGTGTATCCTCTGGCCTCGAATGTCGCGCGCAGGCCTCCGCTCGGGAAGGACGAAGCGTCGGGCTCGCCCTTGATCAGTTCCTTTCCGGAGAACTCCATGATGACTCCGCCGTCGGGAGACGGGGAAATGAAGCTGTCGTGCTTTTCAGCCGTGATCCCGGTAAGAGGCTGGAACCAGTGAGTGAAGTGCGTGGCTCCCTGACCGACCGCCCAGTCCTTCATGGCGGCCGCGACCGCGTTGGCGACGCCGATGTCGAGTTCTTTCCCTTCGTCGATCGTCTGCTTCAGCGAGCGGTATACGTCCGCAGCAAGCATGGCCTTCATGACTCTGTCGTCGAACACTTTGCTTCCGAAATACTCGGGTACGGTGACTGTCTTCATTTTCTTTTCCTCTTTCTCCTGTTCTTTTTTCTTTCTGGCGGTATCTTCGTCTTGAGTTTTTTGTATCCGGGCTTTCCGCTGATATCCAAACAAAAAAGGGCAGCGGGGCCTCCGCAGAATGCGAAAGACCCCGTTGCCCTTCAACAGAATATCAAACGAAAAAACGCCTTTGAACCCGATGTTCAAAGACGCCATTGCCTTTTTCGCGCATATTATACACCGTTTTCCGGCGTTTGTCAATACCCCAAACGGCTTTTTTTGAAAAAACGCCAGC
>CADCPG010000295.1 GCA_902803255.1 uncultured Ruminococcus sp.
AATACGATCCGGCAAGCGAGGGCACGTCCGTCCCGATGTCGCGCCATTCACGGGTAAGGTCAAGCTGATCGGCGACCGAGGCAACGTCGCTTTCCGTCAGTCTGTAAGACAGGTTTCCGCCGTTTCTCTCGTGATATCCGTTTTTATACCCGTCGTCGGCGAGCTTTATGAAGCCCTTCGCGAACTCTGTTTCAGTCACTTTCATGTCCGGCACCTTTCAGCGCTTCAGAAGCACTTCCCTTTCGTATTTTTCGATCTCGTCGAACCAGGCGGTCCCCGTCGGAACGCCGCATTCTTCGCAGTATTCGTCCCATACGGCGGAGAACGGGAAGGTCTTGAGCTCTTCCTGACGGACGAGAAGCTCGGTCAGTTTGCCCTCGTCCTGGAGCTTTTTATAGGTTTCGTGAGGAGTGAGCATAGCCGAAAGGAGCGCTTTTCTGAAATTGCGCAACCCGAGGACCCAGGCGGCTATGCGGTTTATGCTGCCGTCGAAATAGTCGAGCGCTATGATCACGTCGTCCATGCGGCCGCTCGCCACGATCTCCTTGGCGATCTCTTTCGTTTCATCGTCGAAGCGAACGACGTGGTCGCTGTCCCAGCGAACGGGGCGGGTCACGTGAAGAGCGAGCTTTTTCGAATACAGGAGGAGCGAGCTGATCTTGTCGGATACCATCTCGGTCGGATGATAGTGCCCGTTGTCCATCAGCGGAGTGATCCCGCGGGAGAGCGCGTACCCGAGCGTGAACTCTGCCGAGCCTGAGGTATATGATTCGAGACCGATGCCGAAGACCTTCGATTCAACCGTGACGATCACTTTTTCCCTGTCGTAGCCGCAGCCGAGGATCTCGTCAAGCGATTTCAGATATCTTGCCCTCGGGCCGGTCCTGTCGGCAGGAACGTCCTTCATGCCGTCGGGGATCCATATATTCATCACGCAGGGGACGCCGGTCTCCGACGCGAAATACTCGGAGATCCTTATGCAGGCGACGCAGTGTCTCACCCAGAACTTTCTTATCTCCTCGTCGGGCGAACAGAGCGTCCACTTTTCCGCTTTGGGATGAGAGAAGCACGTCGGGTTGAAATCGATCCCGAGCCCCCTGTCCTTCGCGAATTTCACCCACGGGGCGAAATGTCTCGGCAGAAGCTCGTCGACGTCGGGATGCTCGCCGTTTTCAAAAACGGCGTAAATGGCGTGGAGATTTATCTTGTGCGCACCTCCGTCGAGCCTGAGCGCAAAATCATAGTCGGCCATAAGCTCGGCCGGCGTGCGCGCCGCCCCGGGATAATTCCCGGTCACCTGAATGCCTCCGGAAAGCGAGTCGCCGGACACAAAGCCGTGCACGTCGTCGCCCTGCCAGCAGTGAAGCGAGATCGGGACCGTCCTGAGTTTTTTTATGACGGCGTCGGTGTCTATTCCTATCGACGCGTATTTTTCTTTTGCGTATTTGTACTGACTGTTCATTTTAACCTCTCCTGATATCGATTTTTTTAACGTCAAATGATCCCGCTACGGCGGTCCTTGCCTCCGCAAGGCTCGAAAACGCTCCGGTGCCGAGCATCTGAGCGATCAGATTACCGATCGCCGTCGCCTCGGTCGGGCCGGTGTAAACGTCGATCCCGCAGGCCTCGGCGGTCAGCCGGTTGAGAAGATCGTCCTTGCTCCCGCCTCCTATTGTGTGAAGCGCGGAGAGCTTCTTGCCCGAAACTTTGCTTATTTGTTTTATGGTCCTGGCGTAACAGTCGGCGAGACTGTGATACACCGTCGCGAGCACCTCGCCGAGCGGGGCGTCGGGCTTCCCCATGGCCTTTCTTACGGCCTCCGTCATGTTTTCCGGCGCGAGGAACATTTCGTCGTTCACGTCAACGCGGCAGGTCGTGTTCCCGTATTCGGCCGCCATGCCGCAGAGCTCGTCAAATGTGTACTTGCCGCCGCACTCGCCGCGGATCGACTGTATCATCCAGAGCCCGGTGATGTTTTTCAGGCAGCGGTATCTCATGTCGTATACGCCCTCGTTCGTCACGATTGCCGCCATGGACTCGTCCGTTACGATGGGGTCCATGCTCTCAACTCCGAGGAGCGACC
>CADCPG010000296.1 GCA_902803255.1 uncultured Ruminococcus sp.
CTGTCGATCTTCAGCGGAGGAGCGGTCTTAACGTACTTGAGCAGCACGCAGGGGCGTCTGGAGATGATGACCGACGGGCAGTCGTACTTCAGCTCCTCCTTCACGGCAGCCTCGCAGGCGTGAAGGTCGTACGGATCCACGACGCGCACGCGCTCGACGCCGAGCGAGCGGCAGAGCTCCTCGAGGTTGATCTTCGCGGCGGGGTCGCCCTTGATGTTGTACCCGGTGGTCGGGTTCTGCTGATGTCCGGTCATGCCGGTGATCGAGTTGTCGAGTATGATGACGGTCGACGCCGATGCGTTGTATACGATGTTGCAAAGTCCGGTCATGCCCGAGTGCATGAAGGTCGAGTCGCCGATGACGGCCACGGTGTGCTTCGCGTTCTCCGGGTCGGCGCGGTTGAATCCGTGGATCCCCGATACCGACGCGCCCATGCAGAGGACCGAGTCGAGGGCGTTCAGCGGCTGCTGTGCGCCAAGCGTGTAGCAGCCTATGTCGCCGAGAACGGTCAGTTTCAGCTTCGACAGGACGTAGAACAGGCCTCTGTGAGGGCAGCCCGAGCACATTACGGGAGGACGTCCCGGAAGGGCGTCGGAGCCGGGGAAGGCCGCGCCGGAAGGAGAGGTGACCCCGAGTGCGCTGGCCACGGTGCGCTGCGAATACTCGCCTACGGGGGTAAGTATGTTCCGGCCGTCGGGCGTGAGTCCGAGCGTGCGGCAGTGGCGCTCGATTATGCCGTCGAGCTCCTCGACGACCGCCAGGCGCTTCACCGAGGACGCGAAATCAAGGATCAGCCGCGAGGGAAGGGGATTCTGCATGCCGATCTTGAGGACCTTCACGCTCTCTCCGAAGACTTCCTTGACGTACTGATAGCAGGTGCCGGAAGTGATTATGCCGAGCTCGGAGGAGTTCCCTTCGATCCGGTTGAGCGGAGTCGTCTCGGCAAGTTCTGCGAGTTTCTTCGTACGCTCCTCGACGAGCGGATGCTTCGCCTTCGCGTAGGCCGGCATCATTATATATTTGCGGGGCTGTTTCTCGTAAGGGATCCTGTCGGGGGCGATCCGCTCACCCTCCTCCACGACGCTCTGCGAGTGCGCGATCCGGGTGCAGATGCGGAAGAGGACTGGGGTGTCGTATTTCTCGGAGAGTTCGAAGGCGTATTTCACCATGTCGCGGGCCTCCGACGAATCGGAGGGTTCGACCATGGGCAGCTTTGCCGCGATCGCGTAGTTTCTCGAGTCCTGCTCGTTCTGCGACGAGTGCATCGCGGGGTCGTCGGCGACGAAGATCACGAGGCCGCCGGTCACGCCGGTGTAGGAGAGGGTAAAGAGCGGGTCGGCGGCGACATTGAGTCCGACATGCTTCATCGCGCAGGCGGACCTGAAACCGGCGAGAGACGCCCCGTAGGCTGCCTCCAGGGCAACTTTCTCGTTGGGAGCCCACTCGCAGAGGATCTCGCCGTATTTCGCGGCGAATTCAGTGATCTCGGTGGAGGGAGTGCCCGGGTAGGAGGAAACGAGCCTGACTCCGGCCTCGTAGAGACCCCGCGCCACGGCTTCGTTTCCCAGCATTAGCCTTTTCATTTTGCAGTATCACCTCTTGAAAAAGTGTTGACCGGGAAAATAATAATCTATTATATCATATAATCGACGATTGTTCAACAGTTTTATTCCGGTTCCGGCGGCCGGTTCAGACGGGGTAGTCGAGCTTTTCGGGCGTCCATCCGGCAACAGTCCGGAGAAAAACGGCGGCCGTCCTCTTCGCTCCCCCGAGGTCGTGCTCGCGGAAATTGCCGCATTCGGCCTCCGACGCTCCGGGGATCTCCCCTTCGAATCCGGCCGTGAATTCCATCGATTCCCGCACGAGCGCTACGGCGTCGCACGGAGTCACGGTGTCGCGCAGGACCATGTAGAATCCGGTGCGGCAGCCCATTGGGCCGATATATATCACGCTGTCCGAGAAGCGGCTGTTCCTCGCGTATGTGGCGAAAAGGTGTTCTATGGTGTGGAGCTCTCCGTTTCCCAGGTAGTCGCCGCCGTTCGGCTTCTTCATGCGTATGTCGTATGTCACCGCGTCGCCGTCCCTCCGGGAGACGTATATCCCGGGGACGAGTTTCGTGTGGTCGACGCTGAAGCTCGCTATGCGC
The DNA here is from genome assembly GCA_902803255.1 of uncultured Ruminococcus sp. GTDB lineage: Bacteria > Bacillota > Clostridia > Oscillospirales > CAG-272 > CAG-390. The sequence continues at coordinate 2,147 of CADCPG010000296.1, forward strand.
TTCATGTTCTTTCCGTTCTTTTCCATCGTATATTCTCCTTTGCCGGCGTCGTGCGCCTCCCGCTCTCAGAGCGCGGCGAAGACCTTTCCTATCGGGAGATTTATCTCGAGATCGACGGGAAGGCCGCGGCTGTCCACGTGTTCGAGGTTTATGAGCACGAGATGCCTGCCCCTGAAATAATGCAGGAACGAGGCTGCCGGATAGACGGTCAGTGACGTCCCGCCCACGATCAGCAGGTCTGCCTCCGAGATGGCTTTCACCGCGCCCGTGACGGCGCAGTCGGGCAGCTGTTCGCCGTAAAGCGTGACGTCGCACCTGACCGTGCCCCCGCATGAGCAGCGCGGGACGTCGTCCTCCGACTCGAATATGAAGTCCGGAGGATACCGCTTTCCGCATCGCATGCAGTAGTTGCGGGCCGTCGAGCCGTGGATCTCGAATACGCTGCGGCTTCCGGCTTCGGTGTGAAGCGAGTCGATGTTCTGAGTCACGACCGCGCTGAGCTTCCCATCTTTCTCGAGTTCGGCGAGCTTTATGTGCGCCGCGTTCGGCTTTGCCCTCCTGCTGTCCATCTTCTGCCTGTAGAACTCGAAGAAGACTCGAGGCTCCCTGATGAGGCAGTCGATGCTGAGCAGATATTCGGGCGGGTATCTGTCAAATTCGACCCCGCGGTTGTTGTACAGTCCGTTTTTGCTCCGGAAATCGGGTATACCGCTCTCGGTCGACACCCCGGCGCCTCCGAAGAACACGGTGTTCTCCGAGGCGTTTATCAGTTCTCTGAGTCTGTCCGCCGCTTCGCGGATACTGTCTTCGGAGTAATCCATCGCAGGCGCTCTCTTATATGCCGAGCATGAGCTTTGCCACCCTGAAGTATACGAGCAGCGAGACGGCGTCGACGAGCGTTGTAATGAAGGGAGAGGCCATGACGGCCGGGTCGAATCCTATGCGGTGTGCGAGCAGGGGAAGTGTGCAGCCTATGAATTTAGCGGCGACGACCACGGCGAACAGTGTGATGCATACGGCGGCCATGACCTGCACGGTGAGGCCGGAGGTGTGCAACAGCAGGTTGTCGACGAGATAAAGCTTTATGAAGTTCGCGACAGAGAGCGTCGCGCCGACGAGGAGCGATACGCGCAGCTCCTTCCACTGCACCCTGAAGATGTTCCGGAAGGTGATGTCGTTCGTCGAGAGGGCGCGTATCACGGTGACCGACGACTGTGAGCCGGTGTTTCCGCCGGTGTCCATGAGCATCGGGATGAAGGCGGTGAGCACGGTGCAGACCGCGAGGGCGCTCTCGAAGCTCGAGATTATCATGCCGGTGAAGGTGGCGGAGACCATCAGCAGCAGCAGCCACGGGATCCTGGCTTTGAAGAGCGAGAAGACAGAGGTCTTGAGGTACCTGTCCTCGGAAGGCGTGATAGCCGCCATCACCTGGATGTCCTCTTCCTTTTCGCTGCTGATGACGTACATGGCGTCGTCGTATGTCACTATGCCGACCAGCCTGTTCTCGGCGTCGACGACCGGCAGAGACATAAG
>CADCPG010000297.1 GCA_902803255.1 uncultured Ruminococcus sp.
AGGGAACCGATGGAGACGAGAGTCTTTCTCGGCGCCAAGCCCGACAGGGTGGAGAGGGACGAAGACGGGCGGATCGACCGGAAGCTGCCTCCCCAGCTCGACCTTTCGATGCCGGTGATGTTCTCGGCGATGAGCTACGGCTCGATCAGCTACAACGCCCATGCCTCGCTCGCCGCGGCGGCCGAGAAGCTCGGAATAATGTACAACACCGGCGAGGGCGGACTGCACGAGGACTTTTACCGCTACGGGAAAAACACGGTGGTGCAGGTGGCGTCGGGGCGTTTCGGCGTGCACGAGGACTATCTGAGCGCAGGCGCGGCGGTCGAGATCAAGATGGGTCAGGGCGCAAAGCCCGGTATCGGAGGACATCTGCCCGGCGCCAAGATCGTCGGAGACGTCTCGAGGACGCGAATGATCCCCGAGGGCACCGACGCGATATCCCCGGCTCCGCATCACGACATCTACTCGATCGAGGACCTCCGCCAGCTGGTCTACTCGATAAAGGAAGCGACGGACTACACGAAACCGGTCATAGTCAAAGTGGCGGCTGTCCACAACATCGCCGCCATAGCGAGCGGGATCGCACGCAGCGGGGCGGACATCATCGCGATCGACGGCTTCCGCGGCGGCACCGGGGCCGCGCCTACCCGCATCAGGGACAACGTCGGCATACCGGTCGAACTGGCTCTCGCGGCCGTCGATCAGCGCCTCAGGGAAGAGGGCATAAGGAACCGCGTGTCGCTGGTGGCCGGAGGGTCGATCAGGAGCGCTGCGGACGTGATAAAGGCCGTCGCGCTCGGCGCCGACGCCTGCTACATCGCCACGGCGGCGCTGCTTGCGCTCGGCTGCCACCTCTGCCGCACCTGCCAGAGCGGAAAGTGCAACTGGGGCATCGCGACGCAGCGTCCCGACCTCGTCCGGCGGCTCAATCCCGAGATCGGGAGCGAGCGGCTCGTCAATCTGATGAACGCGTGGCGCTATGAGATAATGGAGATCATGGGCGGCATGGGGATCAATTCGATCGAGGCGCTCAGAGGCAACAGGCTCATGCTCAGGGGCGTGGGCCTCTGCGAAAAAGAGCTGTCGATACTCGGCATAGCCCACGCCGGCGAATGACGGCGAGAAGCGGGATCCCGGCGCCGCACGGACTGCCGGATACGGAGTACGGAGGAGGAGATCACAGGAAATGAAACGTGTTTATGTCAACGAAGAATGGTGCCTCGGGTGTCATCTGTGCGAATACAACTGCGCCTTCGCGAATTCGGGGCTTTCGGATATCGCCGGACTCCGCGGAAGGAGGATCTTTCCCAGGATACACGTCGAGGGAGACGAAAAGGAAGGGATCACGTTCGCGGTGTCCTGCCGGCACTGCACCGACCCTCTCTGCGTGAAGAGCTGCATAGCGGGCGCGATCTCCAAGCGGGACGGGGTGACCGTCATAAACAGGGAAAAGTGCGTCGGCTGTCTTACCTGCGTGCTCGTCTGCCCGTACGGAGCGCTGTCTCCCGGCGAAGACGGCATCATGCAGAAGTGCGAGCTCTGCACAGAGAACGGAGGCACGCCGGCCTGTGTCAGCGGCTGCCCCAACCGGGCGATAGTCTACGCGGAGGAGTGAGCGGAATGAATGAATATGTGATAATAGGAAACGGCGTCGCCGCCGCCGGATGCATCGAAGGCATTCGGAGCGCCGACTCTGAGGGCAGGATCACCGTCGTATCGGAAGAGAGGCATCCGGTCTACTGCCGGCCGCTCATCTCCTACATGCTCGAAGGGAAGACCGCCCCCGGAAAGATGAACTACAGGGACGAAGGCTTCTATGAAAGGAACGGCTGCCGGGTGATTTACGGAAAAAAGGCCGTGTCGCTGGATCCCGTGAAAAAGAGCGTCGTGCTCGAAGGCGGGGAGGAACTGAACTACGGTTCGGTGTGCGTCGCGACGGGCTCGTCTCCCTTCGTGCCGCCCTTTTCCGGCCTCGAGACCGTTGAAAATAAGTTCACCTTCATGACGCTCGACGACGCCGAAGCGCTGAAGAACGCCGTCACAGGGGAATCGTCTGTCCTGATCGTCGGGGGAGGACTTATCGGACTCAAGTGCGCCGAGGGCCTGCACGGGCTCGCCGGTAAGATCACCGTGTGCGACCTGGCCGACAGGATACTGTCGAGCATACTCGACTCCGGATGCGCCGCCTTCGTGCAGAAGCAC
>CADCPG010000298.1 GCA_902803255.1 uncultured Ruminococcus sp.
ACTCATCGGTCTCATCGTTGTTACTGCTGGTGCAGGATGAAACAGAAAGGATCAACAATATCGCCAAAAACGACGTCAGAAATGAAGAGAGTCGCTTGTTCATTGAGTAATTCCTCTTTGTTGACTTGATGCAGGGATTTGCCTGTCACTCGGTACCATTCTCCGTAGCCTTCATTGATAGTAGATGTGGGCGAGCAATAAACCTTAGGGACTCGGCGGTTCCGCCCGGAGGTATAGCGCCCGGCCGTCATTCGGGCCGGGCGCTCATGTCAATCGTAGATATAGAGTATCTCGTCGAAAATGATGTAGGACGAGCTGTCGGTCGAGTATACGTAGCCGTCGGTGTAGCAGCGCATGTTCTCAACGGCCAGGTCGGGGAAGAGACCGTCGGCGTCGGCTATCGGCTCCTTGGAGCTGTTGACGAAAGAGGTGGCGGGGATGTACACCCAGCCCTTGAACTGGTCGGGCAGCTGCATGCGGCAGGCGTTAACGTTGTTCGTGATGTTCCAGGCGAGTCCGTCAAAGTAGTATCCGACCGACCCGTGGTCGGCCATGTTCGCTCTGTAGTTGTTGACGTTGATCGTGACCGAAGCGCAGGTGGGCTTGCCGAGAGTCGGATCGTTCGGGGTGGTGTGGCTCAGGTCGACGTAGAACATGATGCCCTTAGCGCCCTTGACGTTGGCATCGTAGAAGCTCTGGACCTGGATCTCGGCTCTGTCGCCGCCCGGGGTCTTTCCGTAGGCGGGGATCTTGAAGGCTTTGCCGTAGATCGCTCCGCCGTCGGTGTCTACGAGCTCGATGTTGGGCGAGGAGTTCCCGCTGACGTAGTAGTGCGTGAACAGTTCGTCCTTGTCGAGGACATCGTCAAGGCAGTATGGACGGACGAACTTCTCGAGCGGCTTGCCGTCGGGAAGCAGGGCGGGGACGACGTCGATGAGCTTCTGCAGTTCCGCGTCAGCGAGTTCGCCGAACTTGTTCTCGTCGAAGTTGAACTCCTCGGCTGTCGTGACTTCCTCGGTGGTGACGTCCGCCTCGGTGACGGCCGACGTACCGGGGGCTTCGGTGGTGTCGCCGGCGGCGGTATCGGGTGCCGCGGTATTGTCGGGGCCGGCAGCCGTCGTCCCGGGAGCTTCCGTTCCGGCGGGCTTGTCGCCGCCGCAGGAGGCGAAGGCGAGTACCGACGAGACAAGGATCAGCAGCGCTGCGGCCAGCGCGGCGGTCTTCATAAATGCGTTTTTCATCGTTTTTTGCGCACGGCTGAACCGTGCATTCTCCTTTTGACAGTTATCATACGGTACGGCGGTCAGGGAGACCCGTGCGGCCGCCGTACATATTATATCACATCATTCCCGAAAACTCAAGAAAGGATCGTGCGGTAGAGAAATGCTCTTCCTGATTTTCTGTCTTTTTGTTTTTCTATGAATCCCAGCAGCTCCGCCGCGCGCAGGGCGCGGTATGTGTCCCTCCCGCGGAATTTACCGGCCGACGCGAACACCGGTGCCGTAAACTCTTCGGGCAGACCTTCCGGCATTACCGCGCGAAGCTCTTCCGGGGACCGGTAGGTCCTGTCTTCGGCAAGCTTCGACGGCAGTATCTCGTACCTCGACGACATACGTCTCTTCGGTTTTTTCGGACTCGCCTCGATGATCCTGTACTCCTCCTCCTCGACGCAGAGCGTCCGCAGCTCGACGAGCCCCTCCTTCAGGTACTCGGCGATGTATACCGCCTTTGGCAGGAGCGACGTGAGGCTCTCCTTCTTCGGCGACATGCGGGGCGGCGAAGAGACGCCGCTGACGGGATCGATCCTGATTATCCGCCGGCAGAGCGCGACGGGGCAGACGACCGTCACCGGCAGGCCGAGCTCCCGGGTGTAGTACCCGAGGCGCGCCTTCAGAGGATATAGCGAGCCGGTCTGGATCTCATAGACGCGCTCGCCGTCGAAGATGTCGGCGGTGAATCCGCGGCCCATCGGGACCTCCTCGAAGCTTTCGGCGTCAGGGCAGACGTACTTCTTGAATATGCGGTGCATCCGCTTTTCGTTGAGCGTTCCGACTCCGCCCGCCGAAGGCCCCGTCCTTGCCGCCTCCTCCGAGCAGATCCGGAGAAAGCGCAGAGCGTCTTCCTCCCTCATGGCTCAGGTCTCTATGCCGGCGAACTGCCTGCTGTAGAGCTTGCTGTATTCTCCGCCGGCGGCGAGGAGCTCATCGTGGCTTCCCGACTCGGCTATCGCGCCGTCGCGCAGCACGACGATCGTGTCGGCGTCGCGGATGGTCGAGAGCCGGTGCGCTATGATCAGCGATGTCCGGTTCTTCATCAGTTCGACCATCGCCTGCTGTATGTGCATCTCGGTCCGCGTATCGACCGAGGACGTAGCTTCGTCGAGTATCAGAATGCGGGGATCGGCGAGCACGGCGCGCGAGATCGACAGCAGCTGCCGCTGTCCCTGCGAGAGATTGCCTCCCGACTCGGTGAGCATCGTGTCGTAACCCTCGGGCAGCCGTTCGATGAAGGTGTCGGCACGTGCGGTCGCGGCTGCGTCCCTCACCGCCGCGTCGTCGGCGTCGGGGCGTCCGTACTTAATGTTGTTGCGGACGGTGTCGGAGAAGAGCACGGTGTCCTGCAGCACTATGGCTATCGAGTTGCGGAGCGTCTCGAGCGGCATGTCGGTTATGTTGATCCCGTCGACCGTGATCGTCCCGCCGTCGGTCTCGTAGAAGCGCGTGAGCAGGTTGACTATCGTGGTCTTTCCCGAGCCGGTCGCGCCGACGATAGCTATCTTGCGCCCCGCCTTTACCGACAGATTCAGCTTCTTCAGCACCGGTTTGCCGGGCACATAGGAGAAGTCGATGTCTTTGAATTCGATGTTCCCCTTTATGTCTGAGGGCTTTACCGGGTCCTTTCCCTCATCTTTTTCCTCTTCGGAATCCATTATCTCGAATATGCGCTCCGCGCCGGCCAGCGCGGTCAGGATCGACGCGTACTGGTTCGCTATCATGTTCACCGGCCTCGTGAACGACCGGGAGTACTGGAGCATCGCCTGGATCTTGCCCGGCGTCATGCCGGCTTTGCCCTTTATGACGAGGTAGCCGCCCGTCGCCGCGATGAGCACGTACTGCAGGTTGCCGAGGAAATTCATGAGCGGACCCATGATCGAGCCCCAGACTCTCGCCTTTATCGAGGTCTTGCGGTATTCCTCAGACACGACGGCGAACTTTTCGACCGATTCGGGCTCCTTGCCGTACGCGACGACCGTCCGGTAGCCGGTGACCGTCTCCTCCACGCGGCCGTTGAGCTGCCCGAGCAGCTGCTGGTTGCGCACGTAGTATTTACGCATGAACTTCGAGAGCATCGACGACACGAACACCGTCAGCGGGATCGTGATCAGCGCGACGGCTGTCATGAGCGGGCTGTAGCTCAGCATCATCACGAAGGCCCCGACGAGCGTGAGCACCGCCGAGATGAGCGTGGTCAGCGACTGAGAGACGGCGGTGGACAGATTGTCGACGTCGTTCGTCATGCGGCTCATTATGTCGCCGTGTTTGTGACTGTCGGTGTAGCCGATCGGGAGCCTCGAGATCTTCTCGAAGAGGTCGCGGCGCATGAGGTACACCGTGCCCTGGGAGAGCC
>CADCPG010000299.1 GCA_902803255.1 uncultured Ruminococcus sp.
GCGTCGAGCCAGACGGCGTTTCCGGCGGTCTTGCCCATCTTTTTGCCCTGTGAGTCGGTCAGCAGAGTGATCGTCATGGCGTGGGCGTCGGCGCCGAGCTTGCGTCTGATCAGTTCGGTGCCGCCCAGCATGTTGCTCCACTGGTCGTCGCCGCCGAACTGCATGTTGCAGCCGTAGGTCTTGTAAAGATGATAGAAGTCGTACGACTGCATGATCATATAGTTGAACTCGAGGAACGACAGCCCCTTTTCCATCCGCTGCCTGTAGCATTCGGCTCTGAGCATGTTGTTCACCGAGAAGCAGGCTCCGACTTCGCGGAGCAGATCGACATAGTTGAGTTCAAGCAGCCAGTCCGCGTTGTTGACCATCGTCGCTCCGCCCTCGCCGAAATCGATGAATCTCGACATCTGGCGTCTGAAGCATTCGGCGTTGTGTTCGATGTCCTCGCGGGTGAGCATCTTGCGCATGTCGGTCCGTCCCGACGGGTCGCCTATCATCGTCGTGCCCCCGCCTATCAGCGCGAAGGGGCTGTTTCCGGCCTGCTGGAGCCGCTTCATGAGCGTCAGGGCCATGAAGTGCCCCGCGGTCAGCGAATCCGCGGTACAGTCGAAGCCGATGTAGAATTTTGCCTTTCCGGCATTTATCATTCCGCTGACTTCGGCTTCGTCGGTGACCTGGGCGATAAGGCCGCGGGCCAGCAGTTCCTCATAGAGTGTCATTTGTGTTTCCTTAATTGTTCAGTTTCAGGATCCCGCCGCGGGGATCTCAGGTTTGCCGGTTCAGGGATTGAATACGGCGTTCGGGCCTTCGAGGAGCTTGTTGATCTTCTTGGCGTTCATCGAGGCCAGCGTCTTCCAGTGTGAGCCCTGGTTCGACTTGATGCAGCTTCTCCATACCGAGTATGACAGGTTGTCAAGCTCGGTCGTGAAGATCCTTCCGAGTTCGAAGCAGATCGTGTCGTGGATGAGGTCGTACATCTGGGCGTCGTTCGCCTCGCTCGAATACCTCGACTTCATCGACTGGTCGAAGAGGGCGGGGGATATGAGCATGTAGCTCTCGTAAGCCATGTCCTCAAGGGTGGCGGCAGCCGCTTCACCCTGAGTCGTGGCGGTGGACATCGAATAGAAGGTGAACGGGAAGGCCATGCAGGAGACGTAGTTCTCCTGGTCGGTGTTGTACATCGGAACGGGGATGAGTCCGTATTCGACGTCCGAATTCTTCAGCGTACCTGAGGCGATGTACACGCGGTCCATCGCGAAGAGGGCTTCGCCTCTCGAGAAGGCGGCGGCTGAAGAGTCCTTGCTCGTCGTGCCCGAGCCGTAGGCGTTGCCGGACTTGAAGAGGAAGTTGCAGACCTTTTCCGCGAGGTCGATGGCGGTCTCGCCTTCAAAGTCGGGAGAGATCACGAGGTTGCCGGCTTCGTCGATCACGATGTTGGTAAGTCCCGCGCCGATGTAGAAGGCGTCGAAGTGGAGGTCGATCGACTGGAAGCCGAATCTGTCGCCGTAGTCGGCGACGTTGTTGTTGTTGAGGTCCTCATAAACGCCCTCGGACAGTTCGACAAGCTTGTCTATCGTCCACTGTTTGTCCTTTACGATTTCGTAGATGTTTTCCTTGCCCTTGTGGACGTTTTCGTATATCGACTTGTTGAAGAAGACGCCGTACATCATGTAGAGCACGTTGGTCGAGATATCGCCGGATACGAAGAAGGTCTTTCCGTTGATCGTGGCCTTGGATACGAGCGATTCGGGCCACCAGGGAAGTTCAAGGTCGATGATGGGATATTCTCCCAGCGCCTTTGTGAGACCCTTGACGGCAAGCGTGGGGGCCGTCATCGAGTATCCGCAGAAGAAATCGTATGTGTCGGTCCCGCCGGCGTTGATGTTGTTCTGGGCGGTCGTCACGAAGGCGGCCTGGTTGCCGTAGTTGCCGGGGGTGCCGATCCAGTCGAGTGTTATGCCGAGCTGTTCCTCGACATGGATGTTTCTGGTGTAGATGGCGTCGGTGACCGGCTCGCCGCTCTCGTTCTCAACGAAGAACTCGGGGCGCTCGACGTCGCTCCAGTACATGAAGCGGACTGTCTGTCCGGGGAACTTCAGGTCATCCGGGACGTTGTTCTTTACCATTCCGTCGTCGGGAGCTTCCGTTGTCTGTCCGCTGACCGGGTTGCTGTCGGCCGCGGGTGCCGGAGTGGTCTCGGCGGGTCCGGTGGTCTCACCGCACGATGCGGCCGCCATCGCGGAGAGAAGCAGCGTCAGCGCGACGATAAGTGATAATACTTTTTTCATTGTCGATCCTCCATTGTAATAAAGAGACTTTCGACAATATTGTACTATAAACCGAAAGTAATGTCAAGAAAAAAGATTCACGCTTGAATTTGCATAAAAATGAGTATATAATTACTTAAGGCAATACCGCACAATTCGCGTGCGTTGAATTGTGCGGTATTGCCTTAAAGTTTAAAGTGTAAATCGGTTCACCAGCGTGTTTATGCCGGCCTTGGAGACGACGCGGGCACGGACGGTATCCGCGGTAACACCACCGCTCAGCGCGACGGACGGGGCTCCCTGCCACGCGCGGTTCCGCTCGGAGTATGATTCGTCCGGCGAAATATTTACGAACGGCGCGAACCGATTGCGGAAAATCATTGTA
>CADCPG010000300.1 GCA_902803255.1 uncultured Ruminococcus sp.
AAAACTGTCGCTTGCCGTATCCCCGCATCCGAGAACGCGGAAGCTGCGGTCCCACTTGGTGTCGGGGAGCGAAGGGACGAGCTCGGTCTGCCCGTCGGTTTCGGCGGGAACTGTTGTCTCTGCGGTCGCAGCGGTCGTGTCGCCAGCGCCCGGGGTGTCATCGGCGCAGCAGACCATAACGGCGGCAGACAGAATCACCGCAAGGAACACGGCGGTAAGCTTAATGATGAGTATTTTCATTCTTTCCTCCTTTTTTTCATACAATCTTGAAAGATCGGTCAAAATATGGTACAATATTATTCAGATCGGGGAGGGTGAAGGCGATGATAAAGAGGACCGTTAACGTGCCGTCAAGCGACAACATCGAGATCCAGTACTACATCAGAGACAGTGACACCGGACCGGACCGTCAGCTGGATTATCCGGTCCACGTCCACGATTATCTTGAGTTCTACTACCTGATCGAAGGCGACGTCAGCTTTATGGTCGACAACACTATTTATCCGCTGAAACCGGGCGACGCCGTCTTCTGCCGTCCAAACGAGATACACCACTGCATACGCCATTCCGACCGGCCGCATCTTCACGCCTGCTTCTGGTTCATGTCGGAAAACGACTTCCTGCTCGGCTCCTTCCTCCGTGACCGCCACGCTAACGGCAATCTGCTTTCGCCGCCGTCCGACGAGAAAAGGTCGGCGATCCGCGACTCGGTCACGGAGCTCGGGATGACAGGCGGAAAGGATACCCTTTTAGAGTTCTCCCGTCTCATCTTGCTGCTTGACATGTGGCGGGGGTGCCTGAGCCGCGGAACGGCAGAGAGCGAGCTACCAGGGCAGCTCAGGCTGATCCTTGACGACATCTCAAAGAATCTGCCAGAGATCCGCAGCATATCTTATCTGACCGGCAAATACTATGTAAGTCCGTCACAGCTAAGACGGCTCTTCACAACTCATCTGGGCACGACGCCGAAGGCATATATAGAAAGAAGGCGTCTCGCCTACTCCAGGATCCTGTTAAAGAGCGGAATGCGCGTTACCGACGCCTGCATTGCCTCGGGCTTCCCGGATCTCTCAAACTACATCCGCCTTTTCAGAACGAACTTCGGGATCACTCCGTCGGAATACCGGCGCGGGATCCTCAACACCGAACCCAACAAATACAAGTGAGCGTTCCGTGTTCTTTTCTCCCGCCGTAGTTCTTTCGAGCCGAATTTATTATACCATTTGTTTTAACACAGTAATTGGTATAATCTAACAATTATTATGTAAAAAACGCCGAAAACAAAAGCTGAGGAACAGATATGAAACTGTTTGGAACCCGGGCCGCGTGGCACAAGGCAAACCTTCACTCGCACACGACGCTGAGCGACGGTCTTCTCACCGCCGCACAGGCCGCCGGCCTCTACCGCTCGCACGGCTACGACGTCTTCGCCGTGACCGACCACTGGCTGGCCGGCACCCCGACGTCTGCGGACGGCGATTTTATCCTGCTGGGCGGAATAGAGCTCGCCTCCAACAGCTATATGTCGGAAGGCTCGCTCGAGTGCTGGCACATAGTCGGCCTCGGGGTGCCCGAGGGATTCAGACAGACGCTGCCGAGAAACGACACGCCGCCGCAGGCGCTGATCGACGGGATACGCTCGCAGGGCGGATTCGTCATCCTCGCGCATCCGGCCTGGAGCCTCAACACCGCAGGCCAGATACTCACGCTCAGCGGGATCGACGCCGTCGAGATCTGGAATACACAGTCGGCGCTTCCCTACAACCCCGACCGCGCCGATTCCTCGCAGATCCTCGACGCGGTCTTCAGCGCCGGAATGCTGATGCCGCTGCTCGCCTCCGACGATTCGCACAGATACGCGCGTGAGGCCTGCCGCGCGGCGACGATGATATCGACCGACGATTTCACGCCCGCCGGTATACTCTCGGCGATCAGAGCGGGAAAAAGCTACGCGACGACAGGCCCCCGGTTCCGCCAGGTGGAGATCGACGGCGGACGCGTGAACGTCGAGACCGAAACGCCCTGCACCGCCGCCTGCGTAATGACCAATCATCCGTGGATGAAGGGAGCGGTCGACTGCGTCTTCGGCAGCGACGGAGACCCTGTCGATAGGACCTCCTTCTCGCTCGCGACCGGCGAGAATACCTCCTTTATCAGGGTGACGGTCTTCGACTCGCTCGGCCGGCGCGCATGGACGAACCCCGTAAAACTCAGCAACTCTTAAAGAGGCTTTTTTCTGCCGCAAACGCAGTCAGCCGCACCTCTCACGAACGATCGGTGCGACTGACTGCGTTTATGTGTATAGTTATATCCGGATTTTTTCATGACATTCCGGCCTGTGACGTCATAAAAGCCGGCTCCTTCTCACTCGCCGCCGCGGCTGAAGATCTTCCGTACGGCAGCGAAGATCCCAGGCGCGTTGAAGGCGATCACGGCGGCGAAGAAGACTCCCTGCCAGATCATCCAGTGCCCGGCTTCGGTGACCATGATCGCGCACTGACCGCCGAGGAGCAGCGAATTTACGGCCAGCCTCGGCACTCCGACCGAGAATCCGACGTATTTCTTCGCAGTCACCGCCCTGATCGCAAAAAGCAGGACGTAGCTTGCGAGAGTGGCGACCGCCACTCCCTGGGCTCCGAGAGAGGGAGCCAGGGCAAGCGACAGCAGTATGTTCGCGGCGGCGCCGGAAAAGGCCGTGAAAAATGCCGGGAGGCTCTTCTTTCTTACCATATATACAGTGCTCATGAAGGTCGAGAGGGCCGAATAGGCGGTCGCGAGGATCAGCACCGGTATGAATTCCCACGCCCCGTAATAGCTCTCGTTGAGCAGCAGACGGGTCAGCGGCTTGGTAAACGCGGTTAGGAATGAGGCAGCCATGAAGATCACGCCGTTGAAAGAGGCGAAGACTCCGGTGAAAAATCCGCCTCTGGTCGACTCGTCGGCGTCCTTTACCGACGAAAGCTGCCAGGCCTGGATAAAGATCGTGGTGAGGAGAGTCAGCACCGTCGGGATCTTGTATGAATACACGAACATCCCGTTGACGGCGTCGCCGCAGCGCCATCTGACGATCAGCTTGTCGGTGATGTTGGTCAGCGACCACATGACCGTCGTCGGGATCATGGGAATGCTGTATTTCAGAAGGGCCTTCACCGTCCCGGACTCCGCCGCCTTCGGGTCGTAGTCACGCCAGAGCTTCAGCCAGACGACGAGTATCACCGTTACCGCCGCGTTTGCCAGAGTGATCGCCAGAATGAATCCCGTGACCCCCAATCTGAGGAGCACAAGGAAGATGACGTTGAAGACTATCGTCAGCGCCGTGTTGATTATCCCCTGCGCCGCGTAGACGGTCGTGTGCCCAAGAGAGCGGACATAGTAGGAGACGGCCATCTGGAGGTTGGCCGCGATGACGAAGCCCACAGTAAGCCATACATATCCCGAATTTCTGCCGAAGAGGAGAGCAAGCGGCGAAAGCAGAAGAAAAACGGCCGTCGAGGCGAAAAAGATATTCATCGACGACGAAAAGATCCGCTTTCTCGACGCCTCCGCGTCGGCTTCGCCCGAGCCCGGATCCATGGCGAAACGCAGTATCCCCTCGCAGATCCCGAGGCAGGCGACCGGCATCAGGAAGTTTCCTATCTGCTGGATAAGATCGGCGGTCGACGATTCCTCCCTCGCCAGAACTGCCGTGTAAAGAGGCATGAGCAGATATACCATTGCCTTGGACAGAAACTGTCCGGCGGCGAACACCGCGGTATTGGAAAGCAGTCTTTTATATCTGTTCATGCCTGAATATGTCCTGTTTTAATTAGTATAGCAGATTAACCCGACCCGTTACGCCCGGTCAGGCGTTGCCCCAGTTGTGGTAGACGTTCATGACGTCGTCGTCGTCCTCGAGCTTCTCGATGAGCAGACCCATGAACTTTATGTCGTCCTCGTTCTCAAGATCGACGGTCGTCTGCGGGACCTTGGCTCTGTCGGCCGACGACGGCTTGTATCCTGCGGCCTCGAGCGCCTCGGCGACGGCGATGAGATCGTCGGGTTCGGTGTAGATCGTGTAAAAGCCCTCTTCGCCCTCAAAATCCGAGGCGCCCGCCTCGAGCGCGGTCTCCATGAGCTTGTCCTCGTCTATATCCCCGTCCTCGTCGTTTATCTCGATCACGCCCTTTTCGTCGAACATGAAGGAAACGCATCCCGTCTGACCGAGATTGCCGTGATATTTGGAGAAGCAGGCCCTGATGTTTCCGGCGGTCCTGTTGCGGTTGTCGGTGGTGGCCTCGACTATGACGGCGACACCCGACGGACCGTATCCCTCGTATGTGATCTCCTCGTAACTCACGTTGCCCGAGCCGGCCGCCTTCTTTATCGTACGCTCGATGTTGTCGTTCGGAACGTTGTTGGCCTTGGCCTTGGCGATAAGATCGCGGAGCTTCGAGTTGGAGACGGGATCAGGCCCGCTCTCCTTGACGGCTATCGTGATCTCTTTGCCTATCTTTGTGAAGACCTTCGCTCTCGCGGCGTCGGTCTTTTCCTTTTTGTGCTTGATGTTGCTCCATTTGCTGTGTCCTGACATTGTTTTTATAACCTCTCTTTGTATTTATCAGATCCTGGGTGTCTTCTTCATGCAGATGAGCTGCAGAGCGGTGCCCAGCACCGTATTTGCCGCGTATGTGAGCGCCAGCCTCGACGCGACCGCGTCGGCCGAGCCGGCTCCGAGTATCTGGCAGTTGTGGTAGAAGCGGTTGTACGCCGCCGCGAGGTCGAGCAGATATCTCGCGATGTATGAGGGCTCGTATCCCTCGAGCGCCGACTCGACGCGTTCGGGGAAGACCGAGAGCACGCGCAGCAGATCGTGCTCCTCGGGGGCGGAGAACTCGTACTTTTCCGGCTTTTCGCGTCCCGCTCCCCCGCTCTTTTCGAGCACCGAGCAGGTCCGCGCGTATGTGTACTGGACATAAGGGCCGGTGTTGCCGTCGTACGACAGAGCGTCGTCGAGCATGAAGTTTATGTCTTTGATACGGTTGTTGGACAGGTAGTAGAAGACCACCGCGCCGACTCCGACCTCCTCCGCGATCCGGTCTCTCGTCGCGTCGTCGATGCCGGGGTTCTTCTCGGCGGTGATGACGCCGACCTTTTCGATCGCCTGCGCGAGCAGATCCTTGAGCAGGATGACGTTGCCGGTGCGCGTCGCGAGCTTCGCGCCGTTGATGCTGACCGTCCCGTACGGGACGTGCACCAGCCTGTCGTACCAGTCGTAGCCCATGAGTTCGACGACCTTGAACCACTGTGCGAAATGCAGCGACTGGGCCGCCGAAGTCACATATATGCATTTGTCGAATCGGTAGGTGTCGTAGCGGTAGACCGCCGCGGCGATGTCGCGCGTGGGATAGAGCGTCGAGCCGTCCTTCTTGAGTATGAGGCAGGGCGGCAGGCCGTATTCCGACAGATCGACGATTGACGCGCCGTCATCGAGCTTCAGGAGTCCCTTCTCACGCAGCTTCTCGACCTGAGCCGGCATCTTGTCGGAGTAGAAGCTCTCTCCGGCGTATGAGTCGAACTCGATGTCGAGCTGGCGGTAGGTCTTTGAATACTCGTCGAGCGATATCTTTATGAACCATTTCCACAGGCGGGTGTTCTCCTCGTCGCCCTGCTCGAGCTTGTG
>CADCPG010000301.1 GCA_902803255.1 uncultured Ruminococcus sp.
AGTTCAGAGGATCGGCGGTGGTTTCTTGATTCCCAGAGAGATAATTGAAGAAGTCACGAGAAGGACGGACCTCGTCGCTCTGGCCGGAAGCTACATCCAGCTGAAGAAGGCGGGGTCGAACTGGGTCGGCCTCTGTCCTTTTCATTCCGAGAACAGCCCGTCGTTCACCGTCTTCGGCGGCGGACAGGAGGGCTTCTACTGCTTCGGCTGCGGAGCCGGAGGCGACGCGATATCCTTCGTCAAAAGGATAGAGAACCTCGAATACCCCGAGGCGGTCGAGCTGCTGGCCGCGAGAGCGGGCATCGATATACCTGAGGACGCGTCCGCAGCCCGCCGCGGTCCCGACCGCTCCCGCATCCGTGAGATGAACAGGGAGGCCGCGGTGTTTTTCCACAACTGCCTGATGAAATCTCCGCAGGCCGCGGAGGCGAGGGAGTACCTTGCGAAGAGGAAGATCGGAACGCCGGCGATCCGCCACTTCTACCTCGGATACAATCCGGCGGGCGGATACGCTCTCCGCGATCATCTCGCGTCGAAGGGCTTCACGCCGGAGGAGATGACGGCGGGATTCCTGTGCGGAAGGAGCCAGGGCGGAAGGATATACGACTATTTCAGGGACAGGGTCATGTTTCCGATTGTCGACCCTTCGCGCAATATCGTTGCCTTCGGAGGGAGGGTCATGGGCGACATCAAGCCCAAGTACCTCAACACATCCGACACGCCGGCGTTCAACAAGAGCAAAACCCTCTTCGCGCTGAACTACGCCAAGGACTTCTGCTCCGATTCGCTGATCCTGTGCGAGGGATATATGGACGTCATATCGATGCACCAGGCGGGCTTCCAGAACGCCGTCGCGACCCTGGGCACCGCGATCACAGAGGAACACGCGAGGATCATCTCGAGATACACGAAAAAAGTCATCCTCTCGTACGATTCCGACGAAGCCGGGGTCGCCGCCACTGCAAAGGCCATGAAACGGCTGGGCGCCGTCGGAGTCGAAGTCAGGGTGCTGCGGATCGAAGGCGCAAAAGACCCCGACGAATACATCGTCAAATACGGCGCCGATTCCTTCCGCAGGATGCTCGATGAAAGCCTGACAGGCTTCGACTACAGGCTCGGGAAGATCGTCTCCGGCATTAACCCCGACATCCCCGAAGAGCGGCTGAAGGCCGCGGGCGAGGCCGCGAAGCTCATCGCGGGATACTCCTCGGCGGTGGTACGGGACACATATGTCGCGAAGGCCGCCGGACTGCTGTCGGTCAAGCCCGATTCGCTCGCCTCAGACGTCGAGAGAGAGCGGCGCAGGGCGGCAAGGAGGCAGGAGCGCGAGGAGAGCGAGAACGCCATCTCCGCGGCGCAGTACCTCGGCGACAGGGTGAATCCCGAGTCGGCCGGCAACATAAAGGCGGCCGCGGCCGAAGACACCGTGCTCGGCATGATGCTTATGTACGACGAATACAGGGAGGCGGCGGCCGGCGGGACCGTCAGTCTGACCGAGGACGATTTCTACACATCTTTCGGGAGGAAGATATTCTCGATGATCATCCGGCTGCAGAAGTCGGAGGGCGGTTTCTCGTTCCCGGTGCTCGCGTCGGAGCTGACCGACGAGGAGACGGGCAGGCTCGAGGGCTGCAGGGTAAGACGGGCAGGCCTGGAAAACAACATTGGCATATTCGAGTCGGCCGCGTCGGTGCTCGCCGGCGAGAGCGAGGCGAAGCGCAGGGGAGGGGAGCATCTCTC
The DNA here is from genome assembly GCA_902803255.1 of uncultured Ruminococcus sp. Classification (GTDB taxonomy): domain Bacteria; phylum Bacillota; class Clostridia; order Oscillospirales; family CAG-272; genus CAG-390. Next base: position 1,741 of record CADCPG010000301.1, read on the forward strand.
ACTCGACGAGATCCTGCGCAGAAAGCGCGAGAGCACCGGATTCCGCTGATCCCGGTCATTCCCGCGACAACCGACGCCGGCCGCCCCGGAGGCAGGCGTGGCTCGGATCATTACCATACGGAAAAGGAAAAACTAAAAGCGGCGCTGCGCCGGAGCAGATACGGCCCGGACGCGCGCGGGAGGCATGGAAAAGATGAACAAAGACGCTGAGAACGGAGAAAAAGAAACCATGAGCGATATGTCGTTCGATACCGTGAAGGGCAAAAAGCAGAAGGACATCGATCCCGAAGACATGATCGAGGAGCCGAACGAGGCCGACCTCGCGGCGGTGGACGAGGAGGATACGTCGGATCTCGACTCCGACCTTGACGTCGGCGTCGACGACGTCGATCCCGACGTTGA
>CADCPG010000302.1 GCA_902803255.1 uncultured Ruminococcus sp.
CCATATCCACCCAAGGGGCGTAGACTCTTTCGCACCAGACGCGCGGTTCTTCGTTCAGCACCCCGTACAGTATGCGGACACCGAGATTCGACATTCCAATCTCATATGTGTCGGGAAAGCAGAACGCGACCCTCACGTCGACGTCTTTTTTATCCTTGATTACCTGAGAAAACTCCCCTCCCGTGTATCTTCCGGGTTTGAGGACCTTTTTCAGTACGTTTGCGATGCTTGTTTCCATTTTCTAATTGAAGGGCTGTCCGCCGGCGGCGGACAGCCGATCTTTATTTCATGATAAGAAGTCTTGTAATGATGATCGAAGGGACGATCCAGATGAGCTGATAAAGCGCCGCAAGCATCGAGTGAATCGACGCGACGCTGCCGAATATTACAACAGCAATCACGGCAAGCAGTCCGATAAGCATTGCGATCGCGCTTACGACGAGACCGGATTTTGTCGCGTGTCTCATTTTGTCGCAGAGCGTGAAGGTGCGGATGAGCGCCTTTGCCGAACGCTTTGAAACGATTCCGCTGTCGATCTTATCGCTTGTCCCGGTTACGTCGTCGAGCGAGCTGTATTTGAGAACTCTTACGGGATACTTGTCGAGCTGGATCCTGCGTCCGAGCATTCCGTCGTCGATATTGGGGTCTATCGTCTTGATGCCGACGCATATGCCCGAGGTGTACATAGCTCTGACGAGCGAGATGAATTCGGGTTCGAGCGCGTATCTCACGTATATCTTTGAATATACGACGTCATCGAGGACGAGGTACATGATCGATATGCCCTGTTCCTCAAGCTCGTCGTCCTCCTCCGGATCCTCCGGCTGGAAGCCGTGCGATCTTATATAATCAGATTTGCCGAGGAAGATATGTTTTCCTTCGACGATCGCCTCAACTCCGTTCTTGCCGACCGAAAGTATCTCGGTGTTTTCCGAACGGCCGATATCGGCCGTCGCTACGTTAAGAACGTCGGAGAGCGGACCGCCTATTCTTGAATAAATGCTCGCGGTATAGTAAATGACGTTGTCTATGCGTCCGTCGTCGCGGCACATCTTGATCGAACGGAGCTTGACCCCCGAAGGCGGGAACACCTCTCTGTCGTCAAAGGAAATGCAGGATGCCGCCGTGTAGTCGTCGACAGCCGCCTCGCCGATAAACGCCGAGCCGTCGGAAACGGCGATCTTTTCGCCGCGGTAGGACGGAAGGCAGAAGGACAGGAAAAGCGAGACCGGAAGCGTAAAGCTGAACGCCGTGTATCCCGCGGTGACGCCGGCGGCAAATCCTCCCTTGAAGAGACCTGTGGCAAAGCCGATCACGGCCGCGCCGAGCATTCCGAGGATGAAGAAATCAATAAACCCTTTGGTCGAGGGGTATTTTTGAGTTCTTTTCACAAATCCGTCGACAAAAGACGCCTTTGAAATGCGGAAAATGTCGGGCGAACCCGGCAGATATTCGTTGAACGCCTGGGTTTCGAGCTCGGCAGAGTCGAGATCCAGACTTTCGAGCACGAATTTGTTCTTTTTTGACGCGACAATACCGAAGGACGCGGTTTCGCGCATGAGCTCAAATCTTCTTCCGACGGCAACGCAGAGATTCGCTATGGACGCCGGGAGGAAGTAGATCCTGAATACCGTCCCCGGGACGAAAAACATGGAAATCAGCGCGAAAAGCACGTTCATCACAAAAATAACCGGAAGAATGCTTTCAACGGTCGGCTGTTTCTTTGTCAGGGAGACGAAACCTCTGTAAAGGTACGGAAGTGTGAAGATAAATCCGAAGAACAGAATCTGAAGCCCGACCATCGTGTTGACAGTCGGATAATACTCCGGGTTTACCGCTGTCGGAAGGGAACCTCCCATCGCCATGATGTTCTCGTAGAAGAAGAGGACGATCGTGACAATGATGGAACCGAAGATCGATATCGCGTTTTTGAGATATTTTTTACGGTATCGGGCGGCGAACTCCTTGGTGTCGCCCGGCGACGTAAATTCGGACGTCTCCTTCGGCTTCTCGGAGATCATGCGTTCGGCTTCGCTCTCGTTCGCTTCACGCAGTTTGTCCGCCTCGTCGCGGCCGACCGTGCGGTCGAGCTCCTCGTCTAGACCGAACGCGAGCATGATGTTCGTATCGG